>JBMLMS010000367.1:0-1374 GCA_049243925.1 Pirellulales bacterium | reverse complement strand
TGGCCGCCGGCACGCCGCGAGACAAGATGAACCAGTGCGGGTGACTCTGTGGGGCAAGCGTCCCGCTTGCCGTGCAGCGTGCCCCGGTATGGTCCCCCGCCGCGTAACGGCCCGGCGGCCGGAGACGGGCCGCGGGCTGCCGCTCACCGCCAGCCGAGGTGGCCGGCAAGGTAGTGAAGGACCGTGTGCTCGGCCCAGAACGTCGGCGACCGCAACGATCCGCCGACAAACCCGCAGTGGCCGCCGCGCTCGGTGAGAACGAGCTCGAGGCAGGCATTGGCGGTCACCACGTCGCGGGGCACGTAGTCGCGGGGAAAAAACGGGTCGTCTTGCGAGGTCACGATCAGCAATGGATGGCGCACGGCCGGAAGGTAGCGGACGCCCGACGAACGGTGCCAATAATCGCGGGCATTCTCGAAGCCGTGCACGGGTGCCGTGTAGAGCTCGTCAAATTGAGCGAAGGTGCGGGCGGCCCGCAGCTGCTTCGGCGTCGCAGCCACACACCGGGGAAACCGTGCGAGCTTGGCGACCGCCTTTCTCCGCAGCGTTCGCAGGAGTTGCCCGCGGTAGACGGCGGCGGTGCGGGAACGACGGTCGAGATGCCGCGCGCACCGTTCGAGATCGAAGGGGGGCGAGATGGCGATTGCCGCGACGAGACTGGAGGGAACCCTCCCCGGATCCTCCCCGAGCAGCTTCATCAGGATGTTGCCACCGATCGAGAAACCGACCGCCGCAACCGGCCGTCCGGGGCGTTCGGCGCCGAGCCGCTCCAGCACCGCCAGCACGTCCCCGGTCTCACCGGCATGGTAAGCCCGCGCCAGGCGGTTTGGCTCGCCGGAACAGCCGCGGTAGTTGACGACGCAGACTTCGCAGCCCGCAGCGACGAGAGCCGCCGTCATGCCCCTGACATAGGACGACCGTGAACTGCCCTCGAGCCCGTGGAGCACCAGCGCCCATGGTCGGTCGCCGTGGCCCGGACTTTCCGACCCAAAGACGTCGACATCGACGAAGTCGCCGTCGGCGAGTTCGATGCGCTGACGCCGCAGGCCGGGAAGCATGACTGCTCGTCGCAGCGCGGTGCCCAGCACTGTCTGCACGTGACAATTGGTGAGCAGCCGTGAGGGGATGAACATCGGAGATGGGGCCGCTGCAGACATGCGTTGCTTCCGCGATACCAGCGGGGAACGTAGTGGTTTTCCAGCCGGCTGGCAACGCTCTCATCCCCCAGATCAGCGCTGGTTTTTCGGTGGAGACGCAGCGGATGATGAGAGACAGGCTGAAGCCTGTCCTAAGGTTCGAAGAGTGAGCGTTGCTCTGCCGTGGCCGCCTTGCGGCGGGGCTTCGACGCCGGCGCAGCGGCGTCGGCCTCGAAGC
>JBMLMS010000366.1:0-6342 GCA_049243925.1 Pirellulales bacterium | reverse complement strand
AAAATCGGCGCCAATGCCTAGGGCCGCTGGCCGAGCCAAGGCCTCGGCAAACCTAGTCCGCCTCGTCACAGCCGACAGATGCCGGGCAGCGTAAAGCTCGTCTGCTTCACGGCCCGGGCAGGGGCCCGGGGGTCGAGAGCTTGACCCGGCAGAGGTGCGAGTCGGCCGTCATGTAGAGCGTGGTGCCGTCGTCACCGAACGCACAGTTGGCCGTCGCCTGGCCCGTGAGCAGCGTGCCCAGGTGGGTGCCGTCGGGGGCAAACACGAGCACACCGCCGGGGCCGGTGGCAAACACGTTGCCCGCGCGGTCGACCTTGAGCCCGTCGGGGAGTCCTTTCTTGCGCTCCTTGAAGAGCGTCGTGCCGTCGAAAAACGTCCGCCCGGCATCGAGCGTGCCGTCGGCCTGGACGCGGAACACCTTCCAGAGCGGAGCCGCGGGGTCCGACTGGGCCACATAGAGCAGTGTCTCGTCGGGGGAGAAGCAGATGCCGTTGGGCCTCGTCATCGTGTCGCACAGGAGCGTGACCGTGCCGTCGGGTGCGATCCGATAGACGCCGCAAAAAGCCAGTTCGCGGGCCGGATCGTCGAACCCCTTGGGCAGGCCGTAGGGCGGGTCGGTGAAATAGATCGCGCCGGCGGAGTGCACGGCGCAGTCATTGGGGCTGTTGAACCGCTTGCCCTGATAGTTGTCGGCGATCGTACGCTTGCCGCCACCGGGCGTGAGCCGGCTGACGCGGCGGTCGCCGTGCTCGCATGAGATGAGGCAGCCTTGCCGGTCGAGCGTGAGGCCATTGCTCCCGCGTTCGCTGCCGTAGGCGCCCAGGCCGGTGAAGCCGGCCGGCTCGAGGTGCACCGTAAGGCCTTCGCCCTGCTTCCAGCGGTTGACCTGGTTCCGCGGGATGTCGCTGAAGAGGAGATGCCCTTCCTGCTTTACCCACACCGGCCCCTCGGCCCATTCAAACCCGCTCGCCAGCACCTCGATCACCGCACCCTTTGGCACGAGCGCCTCGAACCGCGGATCGAGCCGCTCGACCGAGCCGACCGTGGGGAGCAGATCGGGCGGACCACCTTCCGCGCCAGGAGCGTGCGGGCAGAGAAAGACACCCAGCCCGCAGAGCAGGGCGACGGCGATCAAGTGAATCCTGCGGCCGGTAGTCATGGGCAAGCGCCTCCGGGGATCGTGCTACCTCGAGTGAGTCACCACGTTGGCAATTCATCGAGAGCGAAACATCGGCGTCAATCTGCCACGCTCCGGCCGTCGGGGTCAACGCCGCTTACCTCATCGTGCGGCTCGGAATGAACGGCAGATGCGGTAGCGACCAGGTCATTTTTGCGCAACGGGTGCCGACCCAGACCGAGACACGCAAATACCGTCTGGTACGATACGGTCGTTCGAGAAGCAGTGCTCGAAGGATCATTCGATGTCCCGACAACGGCTTCGCCGGTATCTGGCCTACGTGCTGATAGTGAGTGGGCCTGTCTCTGGACTCCAGGGCGTTCATGCCCAACAGGCCGGCCCCGCTGCCGTGCCGGCTTCCGCCACCACGGCCGACGCCATTCGGCCGGCTGTTGCCAGCCCGCGGACGGCGTCCGACCATCCACTCGCGTGGGTTTTGAAATTCGCCCACGAAGAACGCACGTATCTGCAGCGCACTGTGCGCGACTTCACGTGCCGGGTCACAAAGCGCGAGCGCATCGACGGTGAACTGCAGGACTACTACTACATCGACCTACGCGTCCGTGAACAAACCTCTGCGGGCGCGCAGATGATTCGGCCGCTCAGCGTGCTGCTCGAGTTTCTCGGCCCCTCCGACGTCGAGGGGCGGAGGGCCCTGTTCGTGGCCGGGCAGAACGACAACAAACTGCTGGTGCGCAAAGGCGGCAGACGCTTTTCATACCTCGTCATCGACATCGACCCCTTTGGCCAGAGTGTCAAACGGGAGAGCCTCGTGCCGGTCACCGAGATCGGGTTTTCACATCTCCTCGACCGGACGATCCGAACCCTGCAGCAGGATGTCGCAGCCGATCCGACCGGCGACAACACGATCGTCGAGCACATCACCACCGCGACGATCAACAGCCGCCCCTGCCAGATGGTGCGGATTACCCACCCGCGGCGCCGCGATGGCCTGCAGTTTTTCAGCGCCAGCGTGTCCATCGATTCCGAGCTGCACGTGCCCGTGCGGTTCGACGTGTACGACTGGCCGGAAGCGCCCGGCAAAGAACCGCCGTTGACGGCGGAATTCACCTACACGAACGTGACGCTCAATCCGAACCTGGACGACGCGACCTTCGCACCAACGGGGCTTCGCCGCCCCTGATGGCAATCCCGATCGGCGCGGTGTCCGTCTTGTTGTAGGACAGGCTTCAGCCTGTCGTGATCGGCGATTTACACGTAAAGCATCACATCGTGCCGAGCCATCCCGTGGAGACAGCCGAAGCAGTGACAGGCTGAAGCCTGTCCTACTTGGATTTGATCGCGTAGAGGGCGTCGTACGACCGCACGTAGAGCGTGCCGTCGGAGGCGACGAGCGAGGCCGTGATCGCTTCGCCGCCGAAGTCGATGCTGTCAAGCTGCTCGAACATGCGGCCCGCCCGCACGATCGTCACCCAGCCGTCGTTCGAGCCGTAATACAGCTTGCCGTCGGCGAGCAGCGGGCTCGTGCGGTGCTGGCCGGTGTGGGTGCGCTCGAGGTAGACGTCTTTCCCTGTTTCGAGATCGACACACTGCAGCTTGCCGTCTTTGTGAAGCATGTAGACGAGTCCATCGGCCACGAGCGGGATGCTCACGTCGGGTGTGAGCGGGTTGATCCACTTCACCACGGCCTTCTTGCCCGTGCAGTCGCCCGCGAGGTCGTCATTGACCGCGAGCGCGATCGTGGGGCCGCCCTTGCAGGTGGGCACGATGATCACGCCGGGGGCGCAGCAGGGCGAAGCCACGCACCGAAACGTCTGATCGTGGGGTTTGGGATTCACGTCGCTGGGGCCGTTGAGCCCGCCAAACCGCCACAGTTCCCGGCCGTCGGCGAGGGCATGGCCGGTGATGCAGTCGGCGCCATGCACCACGAGAAACTCGCGGCCGTCGTGCCGGTAGAGAAACGGCGACGCATAGGAGTGCTTGCATTCGAACTCGGCATTCGTGACCCGATCGACTTCCCAGACCGTCTTGCCCGTCTTCTTGTCGAGCCGGATCACCTTGCCGGTGCGGGTGTCGTCGCCAAGCTTCATCGCTCCGTGAATGAGCTGCAGGTAGAGGGCGTCGCCATCGAGGACGGGCGTGCTCGTCATCCCAAACTGGATGTCGATCTTGCCGAAGCGGTCGTTGACGTCGGTCTTCCAGACCTCGGCGCCGTCGGTCGTGTAGCAGGCGAGGATGCCGGTGCCGAAGAACACCCACACGTGCTCGCCGTCGGTGCAGGGGGAGGGCGACGCCGAGTTGCCCTCGCCAGCGCGGGCATCTTGGTTGCCGCTGCCAACGGTCTTCTTCCAAAGGATCGCTCCGTCGCGCGCGTTGACGCACAGCAGCACGAGGTCGCTTCCCTCGTTACTCGTGAGATAGATTCGGTCGCCCCACACGCAGGGCGTGGCGCCTGCCCGGCCGGGCAGCGGCGTCCGCCAGGCCACGTGCTTTGTCTTCGACCAGCCCTCGGGGATGCCCGTTTCCGTCGAGATGCCGTCGTTGCGAGGTCCGCGCCACTGCGGCCACTGCTCGGCTGAAGACGGCACAGAGCCGAACGCCACGACTGCGGCGAGCATGTAGTGCGAAGGTTTCATGTCGGGTAGCGTACCACTCTGTGGGGCAAGCGTCTCGCTTGCCACGGCTTGCCACCGGCAACCGGGACGGTCGCCCCACATCGGGCAAGGCAACCGGGACGGTTGCCCCACATGGAGAGAGGATTTTGTGAAGCCGGTCGTCGTCGTGATGGGCGTGTGCGGGAGCGGGAAGACCGAGATCGGCCGGCTGCTTGCCGCCCAGCTGGGGTGCGAATTCCTCGACGGCGACGACTTTCACCCGCCGGCAAACGTCGAGAAAATGCGGGCTGGCACACCCCTGACCGACGCCGACCGCTGGCCCTGGCTCGACCGGCTCGCCACCGAGATCGGCGCCCGGCTTGCCGACGGCCGTGGGGGCGTCGTCGCATGCTCGGCGCTCGCGCGGCGGTATCGCGACCGGCTCGGCGTCGCCCGAACCGGTGTGACGCTCGTGCACCTCGATGGCGATCGCGATCTGCTTGCGCGGCGGCTGGCAGCCCGCCAGGGGCACTTCATGCCGGCCACGCTCCTCGACAGCCAACTCGCCGCCCTCGAGCGGCCGATGCCCGACGAACACGCCCTCGTCCTGAACGTAGCCGAGGCCCCCAATGCAATCGCCGAGCGAATTGCAACCGCGATCGCACGTCGCTAGCCGGCCCGGGCATCCGTTGCGAGCGGCTCGACGGTCGCCACATGGAAAAGCGGACAGATACGGGCATCGGCGGGCAGCCCGTCATCGGCTGCATCGATCCCCACGAAGAGATCATTCTTCGTCACCCATGCCATCTCCGGGTGACGCACTTCGTAGGACTCACCGCTCGACATCACGACACGAAACGGCTTGAACGGCCGCTGACGCAAGAGATCGCGAACCATTGTCGTCGTCATAGAGCCTCCCAATCTCCATTATGCTTCGTCGTCCAGCCAAACGCTGCCAGAACATATACGTGCGTACACTTCTTGGCAATCGGTCGGCTGTGGCGATTGTCAGCCGAGGCCACGGAAGTTTGGCTTGAGCCGATGCCGACCCGATTCGTGCCGGCGCAGGATGCCGACGAGTTCGCCGGCCGTGTCGAATGCGGCGAGCGCCTCCGCCGGATGGTCGAGGTCGAGCAGGTCGCCGCGGATCGCGCCCTCAAGCGTGGCCGCGTCGAGCGCGTGGGCCGGCAGATGGGGCACCGCGGCTCCCGGAGGCAGGAGTGCGGCGTGGGCCGATTCGGGCGTGACACCGTCGAGCGCGAGCGACCGCGCGAGCGTGAAGGGCCCCACCGCCGTCCGCACCAGCGATTCCATCACCGCCCGCGTGCCGAGCGCTGCTGCAAGGTCGCGGCCGAGCGCCCGCACGAACGTGCCCGATGAACATTCGATCTCGAGCCCGAGCCGCGGCCACTCATAGCCCGTGATCTCCAGTCGGTCGATTTGAACCGGCTTCGCAGTGAGTTCGACAGGCTTTCCCTGCCGCGCGACCCGGTAGGCCCGCTGGCCGCCGACGTGCACCGCGGAATAGTCGCACGGCCGCTGCAGAATCGCTCCGCGGAAGGCGGGCAGGGCGGCCTCGACCTCGGCCCGCGAGGGCCGCACCGGGTCGCATTCCATCTCGACCGTCGTCTCGAGATCGTCGGAGGGGCTCGAGCGGCCCAGCAGAAACGAGCCTGCATAGTGCTTGGGCAGTTCGTGCACGTAGTCGACGAGCTTCGTGGCGTGCCCCACGCAGACGACGACCACGCCCGTGGCCAGCGGATCGAGCGTGCCGGCGTGGCCGACCGACTTCGTGCCGAGTGCCTTGGCTATGGCATCGACGACCCGCCGGGAGGTCACGCCTGCAGGCTTCGCGACAGGGATCACGCCGCTTACGTCGTGATGCATCGGATCGGAAAGGCGTAGAGGTCGGCGATGTCGGCGGCCGGGCGACCAGCGAGCTGCATACGCTTACGCAGAGCCTGGGGATCGTCGACGGCCCCGGCCACGAGCCGGTCGAACTTGAGGTCGACGACGGCCGCCGTCGCCGCCGCGTCGGCCCGGGCATGGCCGAGCGGAAACTCCACGAGCCCGCTGTCGAGCCGCCCGAGCGCGGCGTGGTCGAGCACGACGCTCGTGGGAATGCCCTCGGGATACCGCGTATCGTAGTCGCGGCCGCCGTGCTCGATCACCATGCGATCGATGAGCTTCTTGATCGCGGGATCACGGATTGCGGCGTCGGAATAGTCATCGGGCAGGAGCATAAGCGCGAGCCAGTCGGGCCGCTGCCCCTGCCGCACCGCCGCCTCCGCCTTGAGGAGCGTCTTCGAGAGGATGAAGGGGAGCGAGTGGTCGGCGGACTGACGGGTGGTGGGGGTGCGCTTCGCAGGGTCGGCGATGATCGAGTAGGCGGGCTCGTAGATCTGCACCCGGATCTCGCGAATGCCGTCGAGATCGGCGGCAAGCCGGGGGGCGGCGGCAAAGAGATCCACCAACGCCTGGAGCGTTCCGGCCGACTGATGCTCGTAGAGCCCGAGCTTGAAGTGCATCGAGTGGATCGCGAACGCGTCGCCACCCGTGCCGAATTCGAGATCGAACGGACTCTCGCCGTCGGGCGACGGCATGTTGAGC
>JBMLMS010000365.1:0-5060 GCA_049243925.1 Pirellulales bacterium | reverse complement strand
GTTTTGACCTTGGAGCGACGCGGGGGCGGGCGTTACATTGCCCCCATCTTTCCCGTATTCCCTTGCCACGGATCGGCGAAGGGGTGATCGTCGCCTTGTGACGACGGCCCTGCGGCCGCGTCGTGGCGGCCCACGCGGGGCATGACAAGGAGGCACGTGCCGTGGCAGACCTCGTGTTCGCGTTCGACGCGGCGCTCGACCGACCGATTCCCGTTCCGAAAAACGCCCCTGAAGCCGTCGCCGACGCGGTCGCCGACGCGCCGTTCGCCGCCTTCCGCGCCGCGGTGGCGGCGGCCCGGCAGACGCGGGCGGCGGCGCTCGTGCTCTTTGGCAACACGCTCGACCCTGTGCGGGCGAGCCCCGCACAGGCGGCGGCAGTCCGTGCGCAGATCGACTCGCTCGCGGCCGACGGCTGCCGCACGGTGTGGGTGGCCGACGAGCCGGCCGACGTGGCCAACGTGGCCCGCGCACTCGCCGAACCGGCCGGCCTCGCCTTCGTCACGCCGGTTTCTCCGCTCCGCCTCGACCTGCGCGGGCTCGCGCTCGAGATCTGCTCGGCCCGCGGCCACGCCCATGCCGCGAGCCATATGCCGCCGTCGTTCGCCTCGGCGCATTCCTCGCTTCTGCCCGCCCAGCGCCGGATCGTGCTCGGCTGGGACGACGCGTGGACCTCGCTCCATGGCGAGCCGACGGTGTCGCACGGCCTGCCCTCGCCACTGCCCGTCGGCGCGTGGGGCCAGCATGGCACGCTCTTCGTGTGGGGCTCGCGGCGGCTGCAGCCCGTGCCGCCGGGCGTGCACCACGTGCCTCCTCTCCAGGCTCGCAGCGACCGCGAGGCGGCTGCTGGCGCCTGTATCGCCGTCACGCTCACCCAGCCGCTGCCGACCGGGGCCACGTTCGCCGCGCCGCCCCACACGCTCACCGACCCGCGGTCGGAATGGCGGGGCGACTGGAAGGAAGTGCCGACGCACCACGTGGCCTGGCGCACGATCTCGATCACGTCGCTCTCGGGCGACGACGAAGAGCTCGCCACCACGATCTGGTCGGCCCTGGAGGGGATGTCGATCGACGCCCGTGCGCCGCTGCAGATCGTGCGGTGCGCGATCGACTGCGGCGGCAGCATCACGCGCCGCGTGCATGTGGCGGAGATCAACGCCGAAACGATGGCCCGCGTCCGCGAGCTCTACGACCCGCGCACGTTTCGCGCCTGGTGCCACGACATCGAGGCCGATCGCGGCGAGGCGCCCGACGCGCTGGTGCGCAACGCCTCGGCGGCGAAGGCCGGCGGCGCGGCGTCGTTCGCGGCCGGTGTCGCCGAACTGGTGCTCGACATGGAAGGGCAGGAGGCCTCCGCGGTGCCGCGGGAAGCAGGCTGGCTCGCGCTCGAACTGCTGGAGTCGACATGATCATCGAACGCATCGAAATCGAACGGTTCGGCGGGCTGGGCAACGTCACGATCGACGGCCTCGGCAATGGCATCGAGGTGCTGCACGGCACGAACGAGACGGGCAAGACCTCGCTGCTCGAGTTCGTGCGCGGCGTGTTCTTCGGATTCGGCAGCCTGTTTCGCCGTGGCGTGCTCGACCCCAATCGTCCCTGCGGCGGCCGGCTGCTGGCCCGCGCGGGCCTCGACGGCCGGCAGATCGCGATCGAGCGCCGCCACGAAGGGCCGCATCTGGAGCGGCTCACGGCGACGAGCTACGCCGTGGAAGACTCGCTGCCACTGGCCGACGCCATGACTGTGCTCGATGCGGATGGCTCGTCGGCGGCCCCGCTGTTTCTGCGGGACTTCACCGGCGAGATCGACGAGCGGACCTTCACGGCCGTGATGGCATTCGGGCTCGACGAGCTCCACGAACTGCGCACGCTCGATGCCGACGGCTGCGGCAGCCGGCTCTATGAACTCGCCAGCGGGCTCGACCGCTCGAAGGTGGCGCTCGTGCTCGCCAACCTGCGGTCGGCCGTCGAGCGGCTCGACTCGAACGACCCGGAGGTGTCGCCGGTCGAGGCGCTCCGCCAGCGGCGCACGGCCGCCCACGCCCGGCTTGCCGCGATGAACGCCCCCGCGCTCGAGGCCGGGAGCCTGGCCCTCGAACTGGCCCGCCTCGAAGCCGATGTGGCCGCCTGCGAAGCCCGCGCCGAGGCCGCCCTCGCCGACGAGGACAAGATCCGCGCCCTCCTGCCGCTCGCTCCGCTGCATGCCGAGCGGGTGCGGTCGGCCGCGGCGCTCGCCGAGCTCGAGGCCACCCCCGCAATCCACGCCGATTACGACGCGTGGGAGCTGGCCTCGAAGCACCGTGATCACCTCGCCCGGCTGGCCCGCAAGCGGAAGCGCGTGCGGAGCCGCCTCGCCAAGGATCTCGCCGGGCTGGCCGCCGACACGGTCGTGCGCAAGAAGCGGGCCACGATCGTCGGCGTCTGTGACGAGCAGCCGCGGCTCGAGCGGCTCACGACGGAGCTCGCGCGGGCCGAGTCGGCCGCGCGGCAGTCGGCCCGACGGTTTGGCGAGGCCCTCGGCGCCGCCGGGCTCGTGCGGCTCATCGCCCCCGACCGCGCCGTCGGCCAGTCGCCCGAGTCGCTGGCGGAGTCGCCGCTGCCGGTGGGTCTCACGCAGTCCTTCGGGCCGCTCAAGGCACGGGGCCGCGACTACCGCGCGGCGACTGCGGCGGTGAAGGCGGCGCAGCGTCACGTAGCCGACGTACAAGGAAGCCTCGATACCACGAAGGGCTCGATCGCCGCGGCCGGCTCCGGCCTTGGCCTGCCGATCGCCGCCGCCATTGAAGAGGCAAGCGGCCGTGTGGCCCTCTATCGCAACCGGCTCGTGGCCGGCGAGCAGCTCGCGGAGCTCGACAAGGCGCTTGCCCGGATCGACCGCGAAGTAGCCGAGAGCCGCGAAGCCCAGCTCCTCCCCGTCGGCTGGCTGATCGGGCTCGGCGCCGTGTTCGTGCTCGGCGCCGGCATGCTCCTCTCGGGGCTGCTCCTGCCCGCGGCCGTCACCGGCTCGCTCGCCTACGCGCTGGCGGCGCTCGGCCTCGCCGGCACGGGCCTGGCGAGCGTGGCCACCTGGTCACTCGATCGCTCCGCCTCGAGCCGTTTCGACGCGGCCAGGCAGCAGCATGACATGGTGCACAAGCAGCGTGCCGATCTGCTCGCCCAATGCGCCGTGCTCGACAAGCGGATCGACACCGGCCGCCCGAGCGCGGAGCGGCTGCCGGGCGAAATCAGCGCGTCGCTCGAACGGCGGGCTACGCTCGCCCAGGCGGAGGTCGAGCGGCTCGAGGAACTGGCCGCCCGCGAAGGTTCGCTCCACGTGCTCGCCGACCGCGTGACCCTCGCCGAGCAGGCCCTCGCGCAGGCCGTCGCCCACCGTGCCGCCGCCCGCAGCCGCTGGAGGCGGTCACTCGAACAGCGTGGTCTGCCCACCACGCTCACCACGAGCGACGTGCGGGCCATCGCCCGCCACCGCCACACGCTCGTGAGCCTCGATGACGACCGCCGCCGGGCGTCCGACGAAGCCCGCCTGCGGCGCGAAGAACTGGCGACGCTCGGCCACCGGATCGAGGCCGTGTTGGTGGAGTGCGACATGCTGCCGGAAGGCAGCCCGCTCGAACAGCTCGAGCAGCTCCGTGAACGGCTCGACCGCGAAGCCGCCGCCCACGTCACCCGCGGCCGCCTGCAGCGCAAGCTCATCAAGGCCCGCGAGCACCATCGGGCCGCCCTGCGCCGCGTGATGCTTGCGGAGAAGCGGGTGCAGGAGATCATCGCCCGCTGGGGCGTGGCCACGGAGCCCGAGTTTCTCGTGCGGGTGGACCGGCGGCCGCTCATCGACGAAGCCCGCCGCGTGAGCCAGGCCGCCGAGGCCGCCTGGCTCGACGCCCGCCGCCGCGTGCCGCATGCCGACGAGTTCGCGGCCTGGTTTGCGTCGGCCGTTGCCATCTCGCTCGACCAGCGGCTCGCGGAGGCGCACGCCGTGGCCGTCGAGACAACGGAAGCCGCCTCCCGTGCGGCCGACCGCCGCCGCGCTGCTGCAGCCCGCGTGGAGTCGGCCTCGCGCGACCGCTCCACCGAAGGCGTGCAGCTCGAGATCGCCGAGATCGAGCAGGAGCTCGAAGGGCATCTGCATCGCCGCCGGCTCCTCGAGAAAGCTGCGTTCCTCCTCGAAGAGACCCGGGCATCGTTCGCCCGCGACCACCAGCCGGCCGTTTTGCGCGAGGCCTCCCGCTGGCTCACGCGGCTCACCGAGGGCCACTACACGTCGATCACCACCTCGATCCACGAAGCCCGCCTCGAGGTGCACGACTCCGAAGGCCTGCCCTGGAGTCCCGACCGGCTCAGCCGCGGCACCCGCGAGCAGGTCTTCCTCGCCCTCCGGCTCGCCCTCGTGCGCGATCTCGAACGGCACGGCGTGCGCTTGCCCGTGGTGATCGACGACGCGCTCGTGAATTTCGACGACGCCCGAGCCCGAGCCGCGGCCCGCGTGCTCGTGGAATTCGTCGCCGACGAACCGGGCGAACGGCAGATGCTCGTGCTCACCTGCCACGCCCACGTAGCCACGATCTTCACCGAAGCCGGCGCCCACGTCCGCTCGCTGAGCGACCCCTCGGCCCCGTGGCAGCGCACCCGCCAGCGTTCGGCTCGCATCGCCGCCGCCGAGCCTGCCCCGAAGCCACGACCGAAGCCGGCCCCGGCGCCACAGCCGGCACCATCACCGTCGCCCGCACCCCGCGTCGAACGCACCGGCGAAGCGACCTGGGAGGCCGAAGAATTCTTCTTCGGCTCGAGCCCACGGCAGGAAGCCCCGCGCTCACGCTCACGCCGCCGACGGAAGTAGCGGAGCGCGTCCCGCGGTTCTTGCGGCCTGTGGCGTTGGCACCGGCTCGGGGTTACCCCGTACCGTCTCGCCGGACGCTCACTACGGCCTGACCAATCCGCCTGCGGCGGATCGGTGCCCAGCCTCCGCTCGCTCGGATGTGCCTGCGCCGGCGGGAGCGCCTCCGCTCCGGCTTCCTGCCTGCGCTGGTCACATACGCCGTCTCAACGGCAGGGGTAACCCCGAGCCT
>JBMLMS010000364.1:0-1593 GCA_049243925.1 Pirellulales bacterium | reverse complement strand
CGTCCGGCGAGACGGTACGGGGCTGCCCCGAGCCGGCGCCTGCGTAAACGCTCAAGCACTAAACGTAGGCCGTGGTCGAATGCCGCCAACGTGCCTACTTGGCCGAGCTGCACGTCCAGCCGGTGGCGGCGAGGCAGGCCCAGCCGACGAGCAGGAGCACGCCGCCGATCGGCACGATCGCACCCAGAATTTTCACGCCCGAAAGCGCGAGTGCGGCGAGGCACCCGCTGAAGACGAGCGTGCCAATGAGAAACGACCAGCCTGCGGCTGCGAGCAGGCCGCGGGCGGCGGCTGCCTGCGGCAGGCCAACGCAGAGGCCCACGAGCACGAGGGCCAGGGCGTGAAACAGGCAGTAGCGCACGGCCGTTTCCCAGTTGGCGGCCTGGCCGTTGGCGTCGAGCAGGGTCTTCAGGCCATGGGCGCCGAACGACCCCGCGGCCACGCTGACGAAGCCGAGCACCGCACCACAGACGAGCCACAGACGCAGCATGGGATGGAGGCGAGCCTACGGCCGGCTCGAACCGAGGAGTTTCTCCTCCTCCTCCTCTTGGATGATGATCCGCGGCGTCACCATCAGCATCAGGCTGTCGGTCGTGCGGCCGAGGCCCACGTTTTTGAACAGCCGGTTAATGTATGGAATCTTCGAGAGAATCGGCACGCCGAACTCGTTGCGGCCCTCGCGGAGACGCTTGATGCCGCCGAGCAGCACCGTGCCTCCGTCCGGCACGCTCACGGTCGTCGTCACGGTCGTGAAGATGAATTCCGGCAACTGGATGGTGGTGCCGCTCGACCGCACTTCCTGCTCGCGGTCGGCCTTGGCGTTGGTCGTCACTCCGGCGCCGGCGCCTATGCCCCCGACCACGTCGGCCTCGCCGTCGACCCCCGACTTCTCGTCGCTGCTCTTCGTCTTCGTCGACCGTGAGCCTTCGAACTGGAACTCCTCGACCTTGCCGATCTGGGAGAAGAAGGGCACGAGCGTGAGCCGCACGAACCGGCGGTCGCTGGAGACGACGGCCTGCACGTTGACGGCGGTGCCTTCCGAGAGCACGGTGATGACCGGCTGCTGGGCAGCGGCAAAGTCACCCACCACGGGAATCACGCTCGTCACGAACGGCCGCTGGGTCGTGTCCGACACGAAGGCATTCTGTCCATTGAAGAGCGTGACCTTCGGTGCCTGCATGACGTTCGACCGCGTGTTGCCCTGGGCGGCCTGAATCAGGAAGTAGGCTTCGATGTCGGAGAGGATCGCGAAGCCGAAGTTTGCGGCCGACGTGGTCGGGTCCGGAAGACCCGGCAGCGACGGCACGGTGGCGCTGCCGAAGCTGTTTTGCCGGAACGGGATGGAGTAATAGTTGCGGGCGTAGTCGGGCGTGTTGGCTTGACCAGTCGTCTGGTTTGGCGCGAACGCATTCAGGCGGCCGAACGGCGAGAGCGCGACGCCGGGATTGCCCGAGTTGTCGAGACCGATGGTCTGTGATCGGCCTCCCGGAGCCGCCTGGATGCCGAGTGTCGCCGGGTAGGTGGAGCCGTTCGTCTGTGTGGGGACGGCCGTCATGTTGAGCGGATCGCCCACGTTCGTCTGGATGTTGAAGT
>JBMLMS010000363.1:0-1272 GCA_049243925.1 Pirellulales bacterium | reverse complement strand
CAGGATCCAGACGCGCGTGCCGATCGATGGCGACACCGCCGCGGCGATCGATCCACTCGTGAAGGCGGTGCATGCCCGCGTGGCCGAGTGGGGGCTCGCCGGCGAGCGCATGTATTGGAAGCCGCAGCTCGTGCTCTCTGCTACTGCCGACGGCCGATCGCGGCGTGACGATCTCGAGCGTCTGCTCGCCGACAGCGGGCTCGACACGCGGCACAGCGGCCATCAAGACGAAATTCGCAGTCTGCCGCCCGTGCAGCGCACCAGTTATCTGCACGAAGACCGTTGATCCCGGCTCTGTCGCCCGCCTGAGGAATCTGCCGCCATGCCCCGCCCCAAGCCAGAAGACATCAGTTCGGCCGGCCAGGATTCGTTTCTCGATGTCGTTACGAACATCGTGGGCATTCTCATCATCCTCGTGATGGTGATCGGTGGCCGTGTGCAGCAGATCGTGCTCACCGCGGCTCCGCAGGCCAAGGCCAAGGCGGCCGAGCTCGAGCGGGAGCTCGAGGAGCTCGACCAGTCGGCCGTGCTGATCGAAAGCGAAGTGGCCGACTTGGCCGAGCAGGCCCGCACCGTGGCGACAGCCGCCGCCTTTGCCGGAGAGGCGCGGATCACGCTCGCCACGACGGTGGCGGCGGCCAAGGTCGAGGTGGAAAAACGCAAGCAGTCGGCCGACAAAGACCGCGTGAGCGCCGCCGAGAAGGCTGCCCAGCGAAAGCAGCTCGAGGCGGAGATCGAGCGCTGCACACTCGAAGCCGAGGGGCTCTCCCACGCGCCCGCCACCATGAAAGAAGTGCTCGCCTATCCGACGCCGATCGCCCGCACCGTGACCGGCGAGGAACTCCACTTTCAGATCGACCAGGGCCGGATCGCCTACATCCCGCTCGTCGAGCTTTTCGAACTCGCGAAAACGCAGACCCGGCGCCACTCGGGCTCGCTCACGTCGATGGCGCAGCGGATCGAGACGGTGGGGCCCGTGCAGGATTTCTCGCTCGACTACGTGATCGAGGTCAAGGTTGACCAGGCCCGCGGGCAGGTGCTCGTGCGGTCGCGGGAGTGGGTCGTGCGGCCCGCCAGCCCCGGCCTTGGCGAAACGATCGCCGAGGCGCTCCAGCCGCACTCGAAATTTCGCCGCGTCATCGCCGACGTTCGGCCCGACACGACCATCACCCTGTGGTGCTATCCCGACAGCTTCGAGGAGTTTCGCGGGCTGCGCGAAGAGCTCCATCGGCTCGGCATCCCGACCGCCGGCCGCCCGATGCCCGAAGGCGC
>JBMLMS010000362.1:6900-17298 GCA_049243925.1 Pirellulales bacterium | reverse complement strand
AATCGCCCATGCTTCATCGCCTCGTGTCGCTCGCGCTCCTCGCTGCCTTGCCGCTCGCCGCGGCCCGGGCTGAGACGACCTACGCCACACTCGCCGGCAATCTCGGTGCGACCGGCCAGACGTCGGGCTCGATCGTCTTCCAGCCGCTCATCGGCACGACCTTCGCCCAACGGTTCACCACGGGCACGCTCCCGGCGATCCTCGCGCGGCGGTTCGGGAAGCGGGCCCGCTGACGGTCCCGCCGCTCCCGCGTCGCTTGCGAACCGCCACGCGAATTTCCTCTCGGCTCACGCCTCGGGCTTCCTGAGGGAGCGCAGGGTCGCTTGCGAACCGCCACGCGAATTTCCTCTCGGCTCACGCCTCGGGCTTCCTGAGGGAGCGCAGGGTCGCTTGCGAACCGCCACGCGAATTTCCTCTCGGCTCACGCCTCGGGCTTCCTGAGGGAGCGCAGAGAGGATGCCCGGCCGCTGAGGAAGCCCGAGGCGTAAGCCGAGAGGACGCGAGCCGTCGCGTGATTACAGCCGCGAGCGGGCTTCGAGCAGGAGTTCTTCCGTCTCGTCCCAGCCGATGCAGGCATCGGTGATCGACACGCCATACTGCAGCTTCGAGCGGTCGCTCGCCGCCGGCTGGCTGCCCGGGTGGATATTGCTTTCGAGCATCATGCCCACGATCGACCTGTCACCAGCCCGCCGCTGTTCGAGTACGTCGCGCCACACGACCGACTGCCGCGTCGGATCCTTGCCCGAATTGGCATGGCTACAGTCGACGATGATCCGGGCCGGCAGCCCCGCCTTCTCGAGCTTCGTGCGGGCCTCCTCCATCACCTCGGCCGAGTAGTTCGACCCGCTGCGACCGCCACGGAGCATGAGCACGCCCCATGGATTGCCAGCGGTCGACACGACCGCCGTGCCACCGTCGTTGTCGATGCCGAGAAAACTGTGCGGCGCCCGAGCCGACTGCATCGCATCGACCGCCGCCTGAAGTGAGCCGTCGGTGGAATTCTTGAAGCCCACCGGCATCGACAGCCCGCTGGCCATCTGACGATGCGTGGGGCTCTCGGTCGTGCGGGCGCCGATCGCCCCGAGCACGATCGTGTCGGCGATGTATTGCGGCGTGATCGGCTCGAGAAACTCCGTCGCCGAAAAGAGCCCCATCCGCGCCACCTCGATGAGGAGCCCCCGCGCCAGCCGCAGGCCCGTGGCCACGTCGAACGAGTCATCCATGTGGGGATCGTTGATCAGCCCCTTCCATCCCACCGTGGTGCGCGGCTTCTCGAAATACACCCGCATCACCACGAGCAGCTTGTCGGCCACCCGATCAGCCAGAGCCTTGAGCCGGCCGGCATACTCGCGAGCGGCATCGAGATCGTGAATCGAGCACGGCCCGACGACGGCCAGGAGCCGGGGATCCTCGCCCCCGAGCACGCGCTCCACTTCACGACGCCCGCCAACGATCGTGGCCGCGGCAGCCTCATCGAGCGGCAAGAGCGCCATCAGCCGGGCCGGTGGAATGAGCGGCTCGAGGCTCTTGATACGGAGGTTGGACGTGGCGGGGCTGGCGTCGGCTGGCCTGGTGGCAGTGGGATTCATCCCAGAACTCTACACCAAAAAACGCCCACTCTCACGCCTCCCACGGTGCTGTCGCGGCGGCATGCGTCGCAAGGCCACAGCGACGGCACCGGGCCGCAGATACACTCTGCCCACGAGGACGCCTTTCGATCCCCCGCCTCGGCCCCCTTTCCATGATGGATCCCCTGCATCGCAACCTCGTGATCGTGATGGCCGGCGATGGATCGCTGCACGAGACCTACGCCCGCGACCGCGACTTCGAGCTGTGGGTGTGCTACTGGGGCCGCGGCCGCCGTGAGCCGGCTCTTCGCGATCGCCCGCGACATCGACGCGCACATCTTCCAGCCGGCGATCGCCAACGAGCACGTGTCGCCGGGCCACGAACCCACGCGGCGGAACACCGGCAGCCTGATGCGGGCCACCAATATCGTGGAGATCATGATGCCCGCCTTGACGGGGCGGATCGTCGAGGGCTGTCTGCTCCCGATCTTGCATGTCCATCCGCACGTGCAAGCTGGCTGGGGCCTGGAGGCGCTGCTGCAGCGGACGACCGAGGCGGTGTTTGGGCGCACGCCGCGGACGTTCGTCATCGACGCCATCGAGGCCCACCACACGCGGCCCGTCGGCCAGGGCTCTGCCAGTCATGCGCTCGGCTGGGACGAAGCTTTCATGAACCCGTTGGCCGGGGCGATCCCGACGGTGGAACTGGCCCGCTTCGGGAACGTGGCCGATGCGGCGGCATTCGTATTCCCACCATCCGACGCGCATCTCAACCTTCCCCGCCTCAGCAAGCACCTTTCCGACGTGCGCCTCGCACGGCTGATCGTTGAATCGCTTCGCAAAAACACGCCCGCGTCCCGATCCCTGCGGCAGCTCGTGCAGCAGTTGATCGGCGGCTGACCGGCGGGCTTTCGTCGGCTGCGGCGGCGGCCATTTGACCGGCCTCCCAGCGGCTGGTTCAATCCGGTTCCGGAACGGCTGCCAGGCGGCCGAAAGGATACGACACCGGCGGACGGGAAGGAGCTCGCGAGCGTGACCAGGCATATCTTCGTGACCGGCGGCGTCGTGAGCTCCCTCGGCAAAGGGCTCACGAGCGCCTCGATCGGCATGCTGCTCGAAGCCCGCGGACTGCGGGTGAAGATGCAGAAGCTCGACCCGTACATCAACGTCGATCCCGGCACGATGAGCCCCTACCAGCACGGGGAAGTGTACGTGCTGGACGACGGCAGCGAGACGGATCTCGACCTCGGCCACTACGAGCGGTTCACGTCGACGAAGCTCACCCGCGAGAGCAACTACACGACGGGCCAGATCTATCTTTCGGTGATCAACAAGGAGCGGCGCGGCGAATTTCTCGGCAAGACCGTGCAGGTGATCCCCCACATCACCAATGAGATCAAGGAGATGGTGCGGAATCTCGCCGATCCCGAGACCGACATCGTGATCACCGAGATCGGCGGCACCGTGGGCGACATCGAGAGCCTGCCGTTTCTGGAGGCCATCCGGCAGATTCCGCTGGAGGTGGGCCGCGAAAACTGCATGTTCATCCACCTCACGCTCGTGCCCTATCTGAAGGCGGCCGGCGAACTCAAGACGAAGCCCACACAACACTCCGTGGGCATCCTGCGGCAGATCGGTATCCAGCCCGACGTGCTCGTGTGCCGCACCGAGCGGGCCCTCGACGTGTCGGACCGGGAGAAGATCGCCCTCTTCTGCAACGTGCCGCTCGACGCCGTGATCGAGGAGCGCGACAAAGACTTCTCGATCTACGAAGTGCCGCTCTCGCTGCAATCAAACAAGATCGACGATCTCGTGCTCAAGCGATTCGGCATGCAGGCCGGCCCGGCCGACCTCGACGACTGGCACGAACTGCTCCACCGGCTGCGGAACCCCGAGCACGAGGTGTCGATCGCGCTCGTGGGCAAGTACGCCGAGCATCGCGACGCCTACAAGAGCATCTACGAGGCGCTCGACCACGGCGGCATCGCCCATAGGACGCAGGTGCGGGTGCAGCCGATCAAGAGCGAAGACATCGAGCGGGAGGGGGCCGAGCGGCTCTTGGCGGGCTTCGACGGCCTGATCGTGCCCGGTGGCTTCGGCGAGCGCGGCGTGGAGGGAAAGGTGGAGGCGATCACGTTTGCCCGCGAGCGCCGGCTGCCCTTCCTCGGCATCTGCCTCGGCATGCAGTGCGCCGTGATCGACGTGGCCCGCAACTGCGCCGGCCTCACGGGAGCCCACTCGACCGAGTTCGCCAAGAACACGCCGCATCCCGTGATCTGCCTGATGGACGAGCAGCAGGGCGTGGTGGAGAAGGGGGGCACGATGCGGCTGGGCGCCCAGCCCTGCGTGCTCGGCGAGGGCACGAAGGCCGCGGCAGCCTACGGGGCCACACGGATTTCGGAGCGGCACCGCCATCGCTACGAGTTCAACCCGAAGTATCGCAGCCAGCTCGAACAGGCGGGCCTGGTGATCGCCGGCACGAGCCCCGATGGATCGCTCGTTGAAATCGTGGAACTGGCCGACCACCCCTGGTTCGTGGCCGTGCAGTTTCACCCGGAATTCAAGAGCAAGCCGACCGCGGCCCACCCGCTGTTCGCCGGCCTCGTGGCCGCAGCCGTGGAGCGGCATGCCGGGAGCGCCTGGGTGACCGAAGCATGAGCGACGCCCCCGACACGGCCGACTCACCGCCCGCGCCGACCCCGCCGGCGACGTTCGAGTTTCTCATCCACACCCTCTTCACGCAGGCGCTGATGGCCCTCGGCCGGATTCCGAATCCGATCACGAAGCAGGCCCACAAAAACCTGGCGACTGCCAAACATTTCATCGACACGCTGGCCATGCTCGAACACAAGACGGCCGGCAATCTCACGACCGAGGAACGGCAGCAGTTGGAAGAGATCCAACACCAGCTGCGCATGATGTTTCTCGACCAGCCATGACGGCGCGGATTCTCGACGGCCGAGCACTCGCCACGAAGATCGAGGAATCCCTCCGCGACGAAGTGACGACGTTCGTCGGTATGTTCAAGCGGCGTCCGCGGCTCGTGGTCGTGCTGGTGGGCGACCTGGCGGCGAGCGCGTCGTATGTGAAGAGCAAACAGCAGGCGGCGGCCCGCGTGGGGATCGACTCCGACGTGCTCACGGCGCCGGCCACCGCATCCACGGCCGACCTCGTGGCCCTCGTCGAGGCGATCGCGGCGGGCGATCATGGGACCGCCGACGGAATTCTCGTGCAGCTGCCGCTGCCGCCGCATGTCGACACCGTCGCCGTGCTCGATGCCGTGCCGCCCGACCGCGATGTCGATGGCTTCCATCCGGAGAACGCCGGGCTCCTCTCCCAGGGACGGCCGCGATTCATCCCCTGCACGGCTGCAGGCGTGCAGCGCATGATTCTCGACGCCGGGTTGGAGACGGCCGGCCGGCACGTGGTGATCGTGGGCCGCAGCGACATCGTGGGCAAGCCGCTCGCGCTGTTGCTCGCCGCGAAGGGGCCCGGGGGCGACGCGACCGTCACCATCTGCCACAGCCGTTCGGCCGATCTCGCCGATCACTGCCGCCGGGCCGACATCCTCGTGGCGGCGGTGGGACAGCCGCGGCTGATCACAGCCGATATGGTGAAGCCGGGCGCTGCCGTGATCGACGTCGGCATCAACCGGATCGACGAGGGAGGCAAGAGCCGGCTCGTGGGGGACGTGGATTTCGACGCCGTAAAGAGCGTGGCCGGCTGGATCTCGCCGGTGCCGGGCGGCGTGGGGCCGCTGACCGTGGCGATGCTCCTGGCCAACACGCTCCTGGCCGCGGAGCTCCGCTCGTAGGACAGGCTTTAGCCTGTCAACCTGCGCGTAGGACAGGCTTTAGCCTGTCAACCTGCGCGTAGGACAGGCTTTAGCCTGTCAACCTGCCGACAGGCTGAAGCCTGTCCTACGTTCCCGACAGGCTGAAGCCTGTCCTACGTTCCTGTCCTCCGTGGGCATTTCCGGGCTTGAGCCCGGGACCGTGCCCGCACTACTCTCCCCACCCGCACGGGATCGCCCGCCGCACCTGCTTGCGCAGTTTCGCGCGGCATCGGCAGCTTTCCCGGGTGGTCATGAATGGTCGTTGACTGTCGCCGCCTGCCCACGATTCCGATTCATCTCCTGCATGCACTATTTTCTTCGTGCCCTCCGTGACGCTGCCAAACGCTGGCCGTTACTCCTGGCGTCGTTTCTCTGCTCGGCGGGCGTGGCCAGCCTGTGGGGCGCGAACATCGCCGCCCTGTTTCCGATCATCGAGGTGACCCTCAACGGCGACTCGCTCCAGTCGTGGAACGCCCGCCGGCTCACCGACGCCCAGACGCGCGTCGAAGCCGGCCGCAAGGAACAGGCCGACCTGGAGGCCAAGCTCGCCGCCGGCGAGATGCCGGCGGCCGACGCGGCCCGCTCCCGCACCCGGCTCGACGCGCTCACGCTCGCTGTTCGCGGCGACGAGGCGGTGGTCTATTCCTCGGAGAAGCTCGGGCCCTGGCTCGATCGACTGCTCCCCACCGATCCATTCACGACCGTGCTGTGGGTCGTCGCGTTCGTGGTGGCCAGCACGTTCATCAAACACGCCTTCCTGCTCACGAGCACGCTGATCGTCACCTGGGTGGCGATGAACATCAGCCGTGATCTACGGCTCCGGGTGTTCGACAAGGCTCTATCGCTCGATCGCGCGCAGTTCATGCGCAACGGCTCGGCCGGCTTCATGGCCCAGGTCACGGGCACGTCGGACATGCTCACGAGCGGCATCACGAGCGTGTTCGGGGGGGCCGTCACCGAACCATTGAAAATCGCGGCCTGCCTCGCGGGGGCCATGTGCATCTCCTGGCAGCTCACGCTCGCCTGCCTGACGATGGCCCCGGTGGTGGGCTTTCTGATGGTGTGGCTCAACCGGCAGATCCGGGGCATCTCGCGGGGCATCCTCGCCAAGGCGCTCGGCTTCCACCACGTGCTCCTCGAGGCGCTCAACAACGTGCTCACCGTGCAGGCCTACACGATGGAGGAGTTCGAGCGGCAGCGGTTTCGCTCCTGCACCCGCGACATGATGAAGACGGGCATGTGGCACAGCTTCTACTTCGCGCTCGCCAACCCGATCACCGAGATTCTGGGCATCGGCATGGTGGCCACGTCGATCGCCGTCGGGGCCTGGCTCGTGATCAACCAAGAGACGCAGATCTTCGGGCTCACGATGACGGAGCGGCCGATGACGGTGCCCGGCATCATGGTGTTTTTCGGAATGCTGATCGGAGCGAGCGATCCGGTGCGGAAGCTCTCGGGCGTGTTCACCGGCGTGAACCTCGGGATCGTGGGGGCCCAGCAGCTCTATCCGCTGCTCGACACGCCCTCGAAACTCAGCGAGCCTGCCCAGCCCAAGACCGTGGCCAGCCCGCACCGCGAAATCCGCCTGGAGAACGTGTCGTTCAGCTACGACGGCATCGACACGGTGCTCTCGGGCGTGAACCTCTCGATTCCATTCGGCGAACGGGTGGCGATCGTGGGCCCCAACGGCGGCGGCAAGAGCACGCTCGTGAACCTCGTGTGCCGGTTCTACGACCCGACCCAGGGCGCCGTGCTCCTCGACGGCGTGCCGCTCACCGACCTGATGCTCCACGACCTGCGCCGCCGGATCGCGATGGTCACGCAGCAGACGGAGCTGTTCAACGAGTCGATCCTCTACAACATCCGCTACGGCCGCTGGGACGCATCGGAAGAGGAGATCATCGAAGCCGCGACAAAGGCCCATGCCCACGAATTCATCTCCGAATTCCCCGACGGCTACCGCACGATGGTGGGCCCCAATGGCTTCCGCCTGTCCGGCGGCCAGCGGCAGCGAATCGCGCTCGCCCGGGCCTTTCTCCGCAATGCCGAGATCCTCGTGCTCGACGAGGCCACGAGCCAGATCGACGTGGAGAGCGAGCGGCTCATCCACGAGGCCCTTGCACGCTATGTCGAAAACCGTACCGTGATCATGATCACGCACCGGGCGAGCACGCTGGCGCTCGCCGACGCGATCATCAAGGTGGAACACGGAGTCGTCACGAAGCGGCCAGCTGCCCAGATGCAGGCCGCGTGACGGAGCGGGTGGCCGAAGCCGTCAGTTGTGCCTGCGGATATCGCGGCCCCACCGTCACGGTCGGCGGCCAGGCCGTCTGCCCGATTTGTCGGGCTGGTGCAGCGCAGGCACCGCCACCCCCAGGCGTGCCAGGCACGCCGCCACCTCTCCGCACTCCGGCGGCACCGCAGGCGACAGGCGCGGCCGTCACGAAGCAGAAGACCTACCGCATTCCCTGCCCGCGCGGCCACGTGCTCACCGCCAAGCCCCACATGCTCGAGCAGCAGGTGGTGTGCCCGGAATGCAACGAGCTCTTCACGCTCCGCAAGGAAGACAGCCTCGAGCATCGCAAGAAGCAGGCGAAGGCCCGGCATGCCGAGGAAGAGCGGATCGCGAAGCTCTGGCTGAAGCGGTCGATCTGGGCGGCCGCCTTCATCGTGGCGTCGCTCGTGGGGATGATCGCCTTCAGCGTCGCTTTTCGGGCCCCGCTGCCCCCGCCAGCCGAAGAGCCCAGCGAGCCGGCTCCTTCGGCTCAAAGCGAGTGATCTCGAAGCTGTCGCGGACCACCGCCCGCACGCTCCGCAGGTCGACGGCTCCGTCGCGAGCCAGATGCTGCACGAGCAGATTGCCGATTGCCGTGGCCTCCACGGGGCCCGCGAGCACGGGCCGATCGGTGGCATCGGCGATCATCTGGCAGAGCAGGGCATTTTTCACGCCGCCACCCACCACGTGAATCCGCGAGACTCTGCGGCCGACCAGTTCGTCGAGCTCCGCGAGCGTGGCCCGCACGGCTGCGGCCACGCTCTCGAGGGCCGTGCGCACGACCGCCGCGGTCGATTCCGGCACGGGTTCGCCCGTGTCGCGGGCGAGCTTCCGAATGGCCTCGGGCATGTCGGCCGGAGCGACGAGCGACGGATGATTCGGGTCGACGAGCGTGCCGAGCGGCGGCGCCTCGGCAGCGAGCGCCGTGAGCTGCTCCCACGTCCATTCCTTGCCGGCCCGCTGCCAGGCGGCGCGGCACTGCTGCACGAGCCACAGGCCGCAGACGTTCTTGAGAAGCCGCGTCGTGCCACCGATGCCGCCTTCGTTGGTGAAGTTGCGGGCCCGACACGCGGGCGTGACGAGCGGTCGATCGAGCTCGGCGCCGACGAGGGCCCACGTGCCCAGGCTCACATAGCACCAGTCGGGGCGGGGGCTCGGCGGCTCGGCGGCGGGCACCGCGGCGACGGCACTGGCCGTGTCGTGGGTGCCGGGCACGACGACCGACACACCCGCGAGGCCCGTTTCGGCCGCGACATCGGGCCGCAGGCCACCGAGCGACGTGCCCGGCTCCACGAGCGGGCCGAAGATCCGGCGCGGCAGACCAAACCGATCGAGCATCCCGAACGCCCAGTCGTGCGTCTGCGGGTCGTAGCACTGCGAGGTGGAGGCGTTGGTGTGCTCATTCGACACCCGCCCGGAGAGCAGCCAGTGGAAAATGTCGGGGATCATCAGGAGCCGGTCGGCGGCCTCGAGCACGGTGGCCTTGCGCTGCTGGAGTGCGAGCAGCTGGTAGAGCGAGTTGATCTCCATGAACTGCAGGCCCGTGGCCGCGAAGATGTCGGCCCGGGGCACGATCGCCTCGGCGGCCGCGAGCATGCCCTGAGTGCGGGAATCGCGATAGCAGACGGGGTTGGCGAGGAGGGCACCGTCGCCTCCTAAAAACGAAAAATCGACGCCCCAGGTGTCGACGCCCACGGTCTTCACCGCCCTCCCATGCCGGTCGGCAGCCAGGCGGAGACCGGTCACCACCTCTTTCCAGAGCCTGACGAGATCCCAGACCAATTCACCGGCGAGCAGCACGGGGCCGTTTTCGAAGCGATGAATCTCTTCGAGTTCGAGGAGCCGGCCGTCGAACGCTCCGGAGACCACCCGTCCGCCGGATGCCCCCAAATCGACTGCCAATGCAACGCTGCGCGCCATGATTGCTCCGCTCGGATGAACTCCGCGAAACCCGCGGGCCCGACAGCCTAGCCGCCGCCGCGATCAGGGTCGATAAATCCCGAAAAACCCCCTATGGTTTAGGGTGTCATGTCTCGTCACGACGCAGCACCATCTGAGCCCGCGCCCGGCCTGCTCGAGGAATTGGCCGCGGCCAGCACGGCCCTCGAAGCCGCCGGGCCGCCGGAGATCATCCGCTGGGCGGCCGAACGGTTTGGCGACCGACTCACGATGGCCACCGCCTTCGGGCCCGAGGGCTGCGCGATCATCCACTGGCTGGCCGCCGTGGCCCCGAAAACGCACGTCTTCAACCTCGAAACGGGCTACCAGTTTGCCGAGACGCTCGAACTCCGCGACCGTCTCGCAAAACGGTATGGCATCGCGGTGGCCCTGGAGCGACCCGAAACGACGGTCGAGGACTACGAACGGCTCCACGGCGGCCCGCTCTACCGCACCGATTCCAACCGCTGCTGCCACGACCGGAAGATCGTGGTGATCCAGCGGGTGCTTACGAACTTCGATGCCTGGATGAGCGGCATCCGGCGCGACCAGAGCACCGACCGCGCCGTTGTGCCCATCGTGGGCTGGGATGCGAAATTCGGTGTGGTAAAGATCTCACCGCTGGCCAACTGGACGAAGGCGCAGGTGTGGGACCTGATCGTGAAGGAGGCCATCCCCTACAACCCGCTCCACGATCAGGGCTACGTGAGCATCGGCTGCTGGCCATGCACCCGGGCGGTGACGGCCGGCGAAGACGAACGCGCCGGCCGCTGGAGCGGCAC
>JBMLMS010000362.1:0-6800 GCA_049243925.1 Pirellulales bacterium | reverse complement strand
TTCACGATCGTGTCGATGAGGGCCGTGATCTCGGGGCCCTTCACAGGGGCTTCGAGTGTCTTGCGGCGATCGTCGACCAGGGCGCGGGCGGCGAGCTCGCGCTGGCGCGGGCTCACGAGCAGGATCGCCGGCACGCCTGAAAAAAACGAGTCGGTCGAGAGCCTATTGAAGGCTTCGAGCGCCTTGTCGCCGAGCGCCTGGGCGCTCACCACGAGGCAATCGGCCGGCAGCGGCGTCGTGGAGAACCGGCCCAGGGCACGCTCCGGGTTTTCCGTCATGAGCACGCGGTAGCCGAGGCCCGTAAACAGCTGCCGAAGCGCTTGCTGCGACTGCTCCCCGGTCTCGACGACCATCAGCGTGCCGCGGGTCGTGGCCTTCGCAGCCACCCCGGCCGGCGTGGCTGCCGTCGCCCCAGCCGCGGCCACGGCCCCTTCACCCCCGGCGTATTTCGCCTGCAAGGGCTCGACGGCCCGCCGTGCGTCGGCCGCCGTCTGCCAGCGATCCATCGGATCGAGCGCGAGCATCCGCGACACGACATCGACCACGTCGCGCGGCACCTTGGGCGCGACCGCATGGAGCGGCTCGATCGACGTGTACCGCCGCGGGTTGCCCCGCTCGGCGCGATCACGGGTTTCCTTGAGGGCCGACTTACCCGACAGCGCGAGGTAGGCGATCGTGCCGATGAAGAAAATGTCGCTCCGCAGGCTGTCGTCTTTCAGGCCGGCGAGATTTTCGAGAGTCGCGTAGTCGATCGTGCGCGGCTGCTCCATCTTGCCGAGCGACTTGTCGCCCGTCTCGGCATCGACGCCCGCGAGACCGAAGTCTACGAGCTTCGCCACGCCCGTCGCCGACACGAGCACGTTGGAGGCCTTCAGATCGCGATGCGTGAGGCCGCGCCGGTGGGCATATTCGAGGCCGGCCAGCAGCTGGGCAAGGATGTCGACGGCGTGGGGTACGTCCACAGCGCCGCGGATGCGCACGAGCTCGCGGAGCGTCTGCCCCTCGACGAACTCCATCGTGATGTAGCTCGTGTTGTTTTGCTGACCCACGTCTTCGATCGCGACGATGTTGGGATGCCGCAGCAAGCGGCCCATCTCACCTTCGCGCCGAAACGACTTGCACTTCTCCGGATCGGCACTGAAGCGACTGCGGAGCACCTTCACGGCGATCGTCGCACCGGTGTCGACATGCCGGGCGCGATAGACCCGGGCGAACGACCCGGCACCGACCTGATAGAGAATCTTGGCACTGCCGTAGAAAAACCCCTGCTTGTCGCCGCGGATCAGCCGCTCGAGCTGGTAGCTCGTGAGCAGTTCGTGGCGCAAGAGTGCCGACCCGAGCGTCTCGATCGGCACGTTGCGGCCGCCGAGTTCGGCCCACACCTCGTGCAGGTCGCCAGCCCCAAGGAGCTGCAACTCCTCGGCGCGGCTGGCGAGTTCCTCGGCCGTGGTGGGTTTCATGCGGGTGGACTGAGGCGGGGCGACCGGCGGAGCTCACGGATTCCTCATTTTTCACCCCGGCCGCGAGAGTGCAAGGGCTTTGGGTGACTTAGGACGCGAGGGTGGTCTGGAGCCGGCGCGGCGCCGGCTGCTACAAGCCCGGACCCCACGGATTCCTCGCTCCAACCGCCGATGCATAGCGCCGCGCCCACTACCCGTCGATCGGCCTCCGGCCCCGCGCCACCGGGCCGGCTGCGCCGGGCCGCCGCGCTCGTGTGGAGCATCGCCGCCGCGAGCCTCTGCCCGAGCCTCTCAATGGCCGCCACGATCGAGGAGGCCTTCGAGGAGCCGGCCACAAGCTGGACGGTGGCCGAGTCGGACGTGAATCATCGCGTCGTCTCCCACGGCCGGTCGCGCGAGGCTCCGCATCGTGGTGCCGCCTGCGAACGCTTCGTGATCGACGCCTCGGCCGGCACCACCCTGCGGCTGCAGACCCCCGTCGGCGAGGCCCGGGTGATCGACGAATGGAAGGCCGGGCTGTGGGTGCGCGCCACCCGGCCCGACATCCGCCTCGCGGCCCGTGTGCGCTTGCCAAACTTCATCGCTCCGAAGACGGGACAGCCCGTGGACGTGCTCGTGCCGGGCTCGATCTCGAAAGACGCCGACCGCTGGGAGCTGCTCGAAGTGGGATCGCTCGCAGACGGCCTCAAGCGACAGCTGCTCGCGCTCCGCGCCGAACACGGCCCCACGGGAGATCTGTCGGGCGCGGTCGTCACGCACCTCGTGCTCGAACTCTATTCGAGCCCGGGCCGCTACGATGTGGCGATCGACGACCTGCTCGTGCAGGGCAGCATCACCACGCTCGCCGCCACGCCACCGGCGAGCGTCATGCCGCCGGCGCCCGCCATCGCGCAGCGCGACCCCGCCGTCGTGCCGGCGCAGTTCGCACCGCCGGCAGCCAGCGGACCGCCCCAGCCGCCAGCCGCGCCAACCACGGCAGCCACTCCCGCGCCGGCCGCGGCACCGGCCGACTTGGCCAGCGGCATCAATCGCGGCGTGTTGGAGGTGTCCGGCCTGCCGTTCTTCCCGCGAGCGCTCGACCACAATGGCGAGCCGCTCGAAACGATCGCCGCGCTCGGCTTCAACTGCGTGCGGCTGCCGGCCCCCGCCTCGAGCGATCTGCTCGCCGAGGCCCGCCGCACCGGCTTGTGGGTGATCTGCCCGCCGCCCCTCCTGCCCGACGTGGACATCCGCGATCCTGAGTCGCTGCCGGTCTTTTCCTCGAACTGGGACCGCGTGTTGCTCTGGGATCTGGGCGCGGGCCTCGCCGAGGCCGATGTCGAAACGCTCGCGGAACGGGCCCGCCGGGTGCGGGCCTGCGATCTACGCGGCGGCCGCGGGCTCATCGCCTCGGCCGACTCGGGGCTGCGCACGATCTCGCGGCATGTCGACATGCTCGTGGCCCGGCGCACGGTGCTGGGAACAAGCCTCGAACTCGACGACTATCTCACCTGGCTCAAGGAGCGGCCGCGGCTCTCGCGACCCGGCACCCCGATCATCGCCACGCTCTCGACGGAGCTCGACCCGCGCACGGCCAGGCAGGCCGCGGCACTTTCGGGCATCGGGGCCCGGGGCCTGGCGGTCGATCCCGAGAGCCTGACACTCGCCGCCTTCACGGCCGTGGCTGCCGGCAGCCGCGGCATTCTCTTCGCGTCGACCCGCCGCATCGATAGCGACGACCGCGAATCGCGCGCCAGGGCGGCTGCGGCCCGGGCGATGAACCTCGAACTCAAGCTCCTTGAACCGTGGGCCGCCGCCGGCCGCTATGCCTCCACCGCCCAGGCGAGCGACCCGGAGGTGAAGGCCGTGGTCGTGGAGGCGGCGCGAGCCCGCATGGTGCTTGTGTGGCGGGGTGTGCAGGGCTCGCAGGTGGTCGCCCGCCACTACGCAGGCGACCTGCCCGACGACGGGGCCTCGCTCACGCTCCTCGTGCCCGGCGTACCGGAGGCGCATCAGGCGTGGGAAGTGCACCCCGGCGGCCTGCGGCCCGCCCGCCAGCGCCGCGTGACCGGCGGCGTGTCGATCGTGATCGACGGGTTTCGCTCGTCGGGCCTGCTGCTCTTGAGCGGCGAACCGGCCGTGACCGGGCACGTGCAGGACCGGGCCCGGGAGCTCGCGCCGATCGCGCTCTCCTCCGCCCGGGCCCAGGCGGCGATCGTGCTGGCAGACGCCGCCGAGTTGCTGGCGCGGCTGCCCCCCTCGGCACTCGGCCACCTGCCGGCCGCGAGGATGCTCGGGGAGGCGCAGCGATCGGCCGCCGAAGGAGAGGCGCTCGCCGCCACCGACCCGGCGACGGCACTCGCCCGCTTCGAACGTGCGGCTGCCATTGGAGGACAGTTCGAACGGCTCACATGGGAGCGCGGCATCGTGGCCACCGGCTCACTCGTGGCCGGGCCGCTCGCCACCTCCGATGCCACGCTCGCCGAGCACTGGCGATTCATCGACGCCCTCGGCGGCATCGCGGCGGGCGACAACCTGCTGCCCGCCGGAGGCATGGAGCGGATCGAGGATCTCGCCGGCACGGGCTGGCGGCACTTCGCCCTCCCCCAGACCGATCTGCGCACGGCCGTCGAGATCATCCGCAGCGAACCAGCTGGCGGCAACGCATCGCTGCGAATGCGGGCGGAAGCCGTCAATCCGGCAGCCGCCCCCGAGGTGGTGGAGACGCCGCCAGTGTGGATCACCACCCCGCCGCTTCAACCCCCGACCGGCAAGCTGCTCGAGATCGAGGCCCGCGTGTGGGTGCCGCAGCCTCTCAAGGGCAGCGTCGACGGACTGCTCGTCTTCGACTCGCTCGGCGGGCCCGCACTCGCCGAACGGGTGGGGCAGACGTCTGGCTGGCGCCGGCTGGTGCTCTACCGGATCGTGCCGGCCGACGCGGCAGGCGAACCGTTTACGCTCACCTTCGCACTCACCGGCCTCGGCGAAGCCCGCATCGACGAAGTGACCGTGCGGGTGCTCGACCGGATGGGCGCTGTGGGAGGCACACTCGTCTCGACGACGCCGCCGGGGCCGAGCCTGGGCGGCTTCCCGAAGCCCGGCGACATGCTGGGCCCGGGCACGATCGCCATGCCGCTCCCCGGGCTGGCCGCGCCGCGGCCACCGGCCACGGCCGACGCGCAAGCCGACACAGCCCGGCCCCTCCCTGCCGTGCCGCAGTGGCCAGGCATGAACCTCGGCTGGCCGAAACTTCTTCCCTTCGGCCAGCCGTCGAACGCGCCACCCCCGGGCCCCGGCGGCGGCCGTGTCGATCCCTTCAAACGCGCCCGCGCGCAGCAGCCGTAGCGACAGCCGTCTCGACTGTCGTGCCCTATGGAGGACAGGCTTCAGCCTGTCGTGTGCCCTGTGTAGGACAGGCTTCAGCCTGTCGTGCATGGCGACAGGCTGAAGCCTGTCCTACAAAATCGCTGCACGTGCTGCGGCGTCGAGCTCCGAGAGCCGCGCCGTGCACTCGGCCACGAGCGTGCGGTCGTCGAGGGCCGCGATCTCTTCCGGCCGGATCACCCGGCCAAACTCGACGCGGATCCGGCCCGGACGTGGCAGGAGCCGCGTCTTCGGCCAGCACTCCCACGCGCCCACGATCGCCACCGGCACGATCGGCACCTTTGCCTTCCTCGCGATCAAGGCGAAGCCGCTCTTGATCTCACCGAGGTGGCCCGTAGCCGTGCGTGTGCCCTCGGGAAAGATGATCACGGCGGCGCCGTCCTCGAGTCGCTTGATCACCGTCTTCATCGCGGCCACGGCCGATGCATTGCGGTCGATCGGCACCGCGTCGAGCGCGGTGATGATGAAGCCGAACGGCTTGAATGTATACAGCGAACTCCGCGCCAGGCTCGACAGTCGGCGGTCGCAGGCCAGGCCCAGCAGGAGCGGGTCGAGATGGCTCTGGTGGCTGGAGAGCACGATCAGCCCGCCCTGCTCGGGCAGCGGCTCGGCAAACCGGGTGCGAATCCCGAACACCGACACGCCAATCGCCCGGCTTACGATCCAGAGCACCGAGTAGAGGCACCGGCCGAACGTGCTGTGGCCGCGCGGCCGCGAACCCGCGTCGCTCATGCTTCCGACCCAGCCCGGCGCCGCGCCTCGATCAGGGCCACGAGCCGATCGACCACTTCGTTGCAGGAGAGCGAGTCTGTCTCGAGCAGGATCGCGTCGGCGGCCGGTTCGAGCCGGCCCACCGGCCGCGTGCGATCGCCTTCGTCGCGCCGGGCCTGGGAGTCGCGCACCTGGTCGAGCGTGATGCCGGCTCCACGGGCCTCCTCCTCGCGATGCCGGCGACGTGCCCGCTCATCGGCCGATGCCGTCAGAAACACCTTCACGTCCGCGTGCGGAAACACCACCGAGCCCTGGTCGCGGCCTTCGGTGACCACGTCGATCCCCTCGGCCATCCGCCGCTGCAGCTGCTTCATCGCATCGCGCACTGCCGGGGCGTCGGCCACCGGGCGGGTGGCCTGCGTGATCGCCGCGGTGCGGATGTCGTGCGACACGTCGCGGCCGTCCACGAGCACGCAGCCGTCGGCGAACATGATGCGGATCGATTCGGCGAGCACCGCCAGCCGGGCGGCATCGTCGAGCGGCACCCCCTGCTCGAGCGCCACGAGCGCCACCGCGCGGTACATCGCGCCGGTGTCGATGTAGCACCACCCGAGCCGCTTCGCCAGCGCCCGCGCCGCAGAGCTCTTGCCGGCGCCGGCGGGGCCGTCGAGGGTGATGATCATGACACGGCTCCGACTGCTGTCGGGAGGGCGGCCTGCTCGCACAACACCGACAACGCTACCGGCCGCGGCTCCGCGATGCCAAGCCCAAGCACGAGCCGGCGGCTCGCCTGCGATACCCCCGGCCCCATGAGAATCGTGTCGACGGTGTGCGGCGTGCACCGCACGTGCCAGGGCAGGCCCCCCGTCGCGATGAGCACACGGTCGGCGGCCGTGCGGTCGGCGGCGGGCCGCAGCTCGAGAAAATGCGGCGCGGTGAATCGGGAGCGCTCTGTCACGATCGACTCGCCGTGCAGGCTGCGGCAGAGGTCGATGTCGTCGTTTTCATTCCAGGCAAACCGACAGGCCAGATGCGACTCGAAGAGCGAACCATCGAGGGGCTGGTCGAGATGGACGTCGATCTCGAGCCGCACGATCGGCAGACCATCGACGAGCGTGAACCGCTGCGTGAACCCGCCGAGGCGGGCACCGGACATCGCGACGAGCGTGCCCTGGCTCACGATCCGCCTCTCCGACTCGCGGTCGATCCGCTCGACAACCATCCGGGAATACTCAGCCCGCTCTTCCACGCTTTCCCAGGCGGAGC
>JBMLMS010000361.1:14372-16234 GCA_049243925.1 Pirellulales bacterium | reverse complement strand
CAGGCTTCAGCCTGTCGGTGTTCGTTGTAGGACAGGCTTCAGCCTGTCGGTGTTCATGACAGGCTGAAGCCTGTCCTACAATTCGGTCATCAGGCGTTTGAGCTCCGCGATCGCCCGTGTGCGGAGTCGCGACACCGTGCCTTCGCACACGCCGAGCACGTGGGCGATCACGGCCTGGCTCTTTCCGTCGAGGAGCAGTTCGACCACGGTGCAGAGCCGTGGCTCGAGCCGCTTCAGCGCATCATGCATTCGGGCGGTGGCGTCACTCTCGACCTCATCCGCGTTTGTGTGCGTGTCGATGCCGGTGTCGTCGACGTGCGGCACGTGGCCGAGGTTCTTGAAGCGCATCCGGCGCGTCGCCTGCCGCTTTCGCTGCCGGGCCACGTCGAACGCCCGTTCGTGGGCCAGCCACACGAGATACGCCAGCCCCGGATCACCGACGCTGCAGCGCGTGTCAGGGTGGTTGACGAATCGGGCCACGGAGCGTTCGCCCGGCATCGTCGCCGGCAGGCGACGGAGGTGATCGAACACCAGCGAGAGCGTGTCATCCACCGCCGACCAGTCGCTGACATGAAGGCGCCGGAGCACGCTTCGCGCCGCGTGCTCGAGCCGCGGCACGGTCTGCGCGATCACGTGCTCGAGCCACACGTCGTCACCAGACTCCTGCCACGCCTGCAAGGCGTCGGCGATGTCATGTGACACGGTGTGCGGAGACGGCATTCCATTGCCTCCCATCAAGGGACCCCCTTTGTCCTCGGCAGCATGACGAACCCCGTGGCACGGTTGGTCATCGCCTTGCAGTCCGCGTGACGAAAAATTCAGCACGTGCGCAAGATCAGTCGGCGGAGAGCGTATAGTCCATGGGGGGGTGTCGAGTGGTTTCGAAGCAAAGGAGTGCGTGGCATGCCCACCTCGATCGCGGAATGCGCCCACCTGCTCGCGGAGCAGGGCCTGCGGCATCATGTCGATGCGGAAGAAGCGGTGATCCGGCTCGTATTCGTCACGCAGCAGTATCGCAATCTGCGCGGTGAAAAGCTGATTGTGATGAGCATCGAGGCTCACGACGACGGCCATCGGGTGCGGGTGTGCATCCCGAGAGCGTTTGCCGTGGATACAGACCCAGCAGCCTGCTGCCTGGCGGCTTGCCGGCTTGCTGCCGACACGCCGCTCGTGGCGGTCGAGTTCGATGCCGACTTTTCCGACCTGCGGCTGGTCGTCGAGACGGCCGTCGAAGACGGCTCGCTCTCCCAGATTCAGTTGGTTTCGATGATCGACCGGTTGGTGGAAGCGGCTGAGGCCTGGGCGCCCGCCATGGCCACCGGGTGTAGATTCCCCTTCGCAAGGGGGGCTGCATGAACAATCATTTGTACCGATCGGGTGACCAAGGGTGCCGAACTGTGGCCGAAAGTTATGAAGCTCCAACGTTTTCGGATTGGAAAGCCGAGTTGGCTTGCCGAGAAATTCGGTGCCACGCAGACGGCGTGGGGTTCGTCAGCTCTCCGAATCAGCCCGGGAGCCACGTTCCTGTCCGCAAGGAACGAGTCCACCACCATGCCTCGCAACTTTGCCCGCCACGAACAGTTCCTGCGCATATTTGCGCTCCTCGAGATCCTGTCGGCGGCCCGCCAGCCGCTCGACGACCAGGCGCTCACCGCCGCCCTCAAGGAGCGGCTGGGGCTGACGCGGCTCTCGCCGCGCACCCTGCGCCGCGACTGTGATTTTCTTTGCTCGTGCGGGTATCCGGTCGACCATAAGCCCCTCCCCGACGGTCGGAAATACGGCTGGATACTCGCCAAAGACTCCGTGAACGGCCGGAAGATCCCGTCAGAGCCGCTCACGTTGCTCGAGCTCGTGGCGTTCAC
>JBMLMS010000361.1:0-14272 GCA_049243925.1 Pirellulales bacterium | reverse complement strand
GCTCGACACCACGTTCACGCCGCGTGACGTGCGGCCAGAGGAATTCCTCACGTAGAGCTGGGGCTGTGGGGCAAGCGTCTCGCTTGCCAAGTCGGCAACCGGGACGGTCGCCCCACAAGTTGGCAACCGGGACGGTCGCCCCACATCACTTTTGGTCGCGCACGTACTTGTGGCACTGGATGCACTTCATCGTGACCTCCATCCACGCCAGGGCGGCGCCGTCGAGGTTCTTGGCCTTCGCTGCGCTGTGGAGCGAGTCGCACGAACGGCGAAACTCCCCGCTCTGCCGGGCATATTCCTCCGTCTGGAGCACCTGCCAACTCGATGCCTGGCTGGCGAGGGCGAGTTCTTGCGCGCCACGGGCGATCAGGTCGTAGTCTTCGAGAGACAGGCCTTCGAGAACCCGCTGCGAGTGGCCGAGCTTGGCCCGCATGAAGTCGGCGACGGCGTCGGGCTTCGGTGGCGACTCCTGGGCGAAGGCCACCACCGCGAGCAGCACTACGCTAATCGAGCAGGCCCAAATCCTCGTTGTAGCCTTCCTGGACGACGGCATTCTCGCTCCTCTCGTGGGCCTGCATGGTGGTCGAGAAATGCTCGAAGTCGCGGCCGGCCCTGGCCCACGCCTCTGCCGAACTATCGCCTTTCGAGAGCGTTTCGATCAAGGTGTCGAGTTCGGCGAGCAGGGCGGGGTGCTGCCGCATGATGGCGGTCGCCGCCGGGGCCAGCCGTGGCATCCGGGCGATCGACTCCTCGAGAAAGCCGCCGCTCTCCTCCTGCTCGAAGTGTGTCCGCAGGTGTTCGCGAAGGTCGGCGAGCGCCGCCCGCACGTCGGCCGTTCGGTCGGCAGCCGTCGGCTGCGGTGCGTTGAACGCCGTCCTCAGCCCCTGCATCCGCGTGAAAAGCTCGCGGTGTTCCGCGAGCACGTGCCCGAGGATGATCGGATCGGATCGGTCGGTCATGGCCATGGCTATCCATCCTTCCGGAGCGGCAGCGCCCCTGCGTGCCGACCCTGCGCAACGATAGCGATGTGGCCGTCGGCCGGGCCAGCGGCCGTGCGGCATCGCGGCGGGCCGACCGACCGGCTGCCGGACACCTGGACGGAGTCGCATCCCCAAAGCCTGCCCCGTGTGGCCTGGGAGAGCGGGGGCTCGCGGATGGTCGAGATCAAGCTCACCGTTGTGCAATGGGCGCTCGGGGCCGGTGACCTGTATAACGCCGTCAATCACCCCCGAAGGATCGTTCGCCATGTCTGGTTCCATCACGCTGCGCGGTCTGTTGGCCGCTGCGCTGTTTTCGCTGTGCACCGTCGCCGTGGCCCAGCAGGTGGCGGTCGAGGAGTTTTCACTTCCCAACGGCATGCAGTTTCTGCTCGTGCCGCGGAGCGATCAGCCCAACGTCGTCAGCGCAGGCTGGGTGGCGAAAGTCGGGAGCGTGGACGAGCGGCCGGGGATCACCGGCATCAGCCACTTCTTCGAACACATGATGTTCAAGGGCACCGACACGATCGGCACCCGCGAGCCTGCAAAAGACGCGAAGTATCGCGCCGAGCAGAAGGCGATCCGTGACGAGATCAACCGGATCGTCTGGACGACGCAATACGAACGCTTCAATCGCGGTGAGATCGACGACCCGTGGAACCCCGCCAACGACACGCAGGAGCTGCGCGTGCTCCGCGGCAAGCTCGACGCCCTGATCAAGACGCAGCAAGGCCGCGGCGACGGCGGCCCGTCGTCCGGCACGATCGTGAAGGACGAGTTCGATCAGGTCTACACGAAGGCCGGCGGCAGCGGCATGAACGCATTCACGAGCCACGATCTCACCTGCTACTTCATCACCGTTCCGTCGAACAAGCTCGAACTGTGGGCCTGGATGGAGAGCGACCGGCTCCACGACAGCGTGTTTCGCGAGTTTTATTCCGAGCGGGACGTCGTGCACGAGGAGCGCCGCCTGCGCACCGACAGCACGCCCACGGGCCGCTTTCAGGAGCAGTTCGACGCGATGTTTTGGGCCTCGTGCGGCTACGCCTGGCCGGTGATCGGCTGGCCGAGCGACTTGAACAGCTACACCTTCGAGCAGGCCCAGGAGTACTGGAACACCTACTATCGCCCCGGCAACCTCGTGGGCATCGTGGTGGGAGACTTCGATCCGGCCGAGGCCAAGGCCTTCATCACGAGGTATTTCTCACGGCTCGACGCCGGCACGAAGAAGCCGCCGCCGGTCGTGACGCTCGAAGTGGAGCAGCTCGCCGAGCAGCGGATGAACGCCGAGGGCGACTTTCCACCGGCGATCGAGATCCGCTACCACACGGTGCCGGCCGGCCACGTCGACAGTTATCCGCTCGACATGCTTTCGGAAGTGATGAACGAGCGGACGGGCCGGCTCTATCAGGGGCTCGTGGAGGGCCGCGGCATCGCCTCGAGCGCCCGCACCATGAGCGACACGCGCAAGTACGCCGGCCTCTTTGCCTTCGAGGCCGAGACCCGCGGCGAGGCCACGCCCGAGCAGCTCGAGCAGGCGTGGTATGAGGAGCTTGCCAAGCTCCAGCAGGCCGACCTCCCGGAACGTGAGCTTCGCAAGGTGAAAAACCGCGTGGCCGCGGGCAACTACCGGCGGCTCGAAAACAACATGTCGCTCTTGGTGCAGCTCGCCTTCGCGGATGCCTTGCTCGATTGGCGCGAGATCAACGACGGCCCCAAGAAATACGAGGCGGTCAGTGCGGCCGACATCCGCCGGGTGGCGAACAAGTATTTCGCCCCGCAAAACCGCAGCGTCGCCACCTTCCGCCGCAAGTGAATTTTTGTAGGACAGGCTTCAGCCTGTCAGCTTCTCTGGAAAACACCGTCATGAACCTGCGCATCGTCGGCCTCCTCCTCGCCCTCGGCGTCGTCGCCGCCCTGCTCTTCGCGCCGCCGAAGCGATCGCCGGCTCCGGAATCGGCGAGCGGAGCCTCCGCTGCCCCCGCGCAGTCGGGCCTCCCGGCCCGCCCCGAGACGCTCGCCTTCAAGCCGCTCGCGTTCACGCCCCCCGACGCAGCGTCGTTTCGCCGCGTGCTGCCCGACGGCACGGCCGTGTATCTCGCTCCCTCGCACGAGTTTCCGCTCGTGACTGTGTCGATCACGTTCAAGGGCGGCGCGTCGCTCGACCCGGCGGACGTGCCGGCACTCGCGTCGATGACCGCACGCATGATGCGGGAAGGTGGCACGAAGCAGCAGCAGCCCGCCGAGTTCGACGAGACGCTCGACTTTCTCGCTACGGAGGTCGGCGTGGCGGCCAGCGAGACGTTCACCACAGCCACGATGAACTGCCTCAAGAGCAACTTCGACGAGAGCCTCGCGCTGTTCGTGGGCATGCTGCGTGAGCCGGCCTTCGATCAGGCACGGCTCGACACCGCGAAGGCCCGGGCCATCGAGGGGCTCAAGCAGCGGAACGACGACGCCTCGTCGATCCTCTCGCGGGAGTGGAAGCGGCTCGTCTACGGGGTGGGCCACTTCGAGTCGGCCGAACCCACCGACAAGACGGTGGCCGCCATCTCGCGGGAGCGGCTTGCAGAGATGCACCGCCGGATCGTTCACCCCGGCAACATGATCGTGGCGGTGTCGGGCGATTTCGATGAGCAGGAGATGCTCGCCAAGCTCGAGCAGGCATTTTCGGGCTGGGAACGCGGGTCGGCTGCTCCCGATCCCCAGGCCCCCACGGCCGTGCTCGAGCCGGGCTTGTATCACGTGCCCAAGGAGATTCCCCAGGGGAAGGTGGTGCTCGGCATGCGGTCGATCACCCGTGACGATCCCGACGCGATTCCGCTGTTGCTCTTAAACGACATCCTCGGCGCCGGCGGGTTTACCAGCCGGATCATGCAACAGGTGCGGAGCAACGAGGGGCTCGCCTACTCGGCCCGATCCACCCTCATGCCCAAGGTCGCCTATCCGGGTGACTTCCGGGCCGGCTTCGAGAGCAAGAATCCCACCGTGGCGCTCGCCACGAAGATCGTGCTCGACCAGGTGCGGGGAGTGCGCGACGACCTCGTCACCGAGGAAGAACTGGAGACGGCCAAGGCCAGCGCGATCGAGACGTTTCCGAGGCAGTTTGAGAGCAAGCCTGCGATGCTGCGGGTGTTCGTGAACGACGAATGGACGAAGCGGCCGCCGGACTTCTGGAAGACATTTCGCGACAAGGTGCGGGCCACGACCCGCGAGGATCTGCAACGCGTGGCCAAGAAGCACCTCGACCCGGAGAAGATGGCGATTCTCGTGGTGGGCGACTGGGACGAGATCGCGAAGGGCGACCTCCAGGGCCGGGCCACGATGCAGGAATTTTTCGGCGGCAACGTCAAGCACCTGCCGCTCCGCGACCCCCTCACTCTCGAGCCGCTGCCATGAATACTTGGCTCATGTCCCGGCTGAGTTCCATGAGAGGGAGGCGAGGGGGTCGGCGAACGCTCGAGGAGCCTTGGGCTGCCGCAGCCCACGCGACAAGACTTTTGCCGCCCCCGAGCCGGCGCTCCACCTTGGCGGCATGCACGTTCATTGGCGGTGTGTTGATTGCAGCGGCCTCCGCACCCGCCCAGCAATCGATTCCGCCGCGGAACTCAGGCCCCGAGGCCCGGGCGCACTCACGGTATTACCAGCATCGCCGCAAGACGGTGCGAGTGATCCGCCGGACGCCGGCCGTGATGCAGGAAGACGCCGCCCGCGTGAAACGCGGCGATCTCTTCAGCACGTGGTCGAACGAGTATTTGAAGTGATCACGAGGGCCGGAGGGCTTCGATCAGGTGATAGGTCTTCACCGGATCCTCGGCCACGTCGCGCCACATCTGCGGGAGGTGCTCCAGATACCAGCTCGGCTGCTTCGTGACCACGAGCAGCGTGCCTCCCGGGGCGAGCGCCTTCCAGGCAGTGTCGATGAAGAGCTGCGCGATGCGGAAGTCGGAGTAGTAGGGCGGGTTGGCGAGCGCCAGGTCGTAGGAGCCGGGGTCGGGCACGCAACCGGCTGCCTCGAGGGCCACCGACACGTTGGTGAGCCCATTGAGGAGGGCGCCGCGGGCCGTGCACTCCACGGCCCGGGCGGACGAGTCGAAGGCATGCACGTGCACGCTCGGATCACGCGCCGCGATTCCGATCGCCACGCAGCCGGAGCCGCAGCCGATGTCGAGCACGCGTGTGTCGGGCGCGACGTCGACGGCGTTGAGCAGGTGCCGGGCGCCGGGGTCGATCCGCCGATGGGCAAACACGCCGGGCCGGCTCACCGCCTTCAAGAGCCGCTCCCGGTCGCGAAACACGAACTCGCAGGAGAAGTCGCGGACCTTGCGAAGCTCCCGCGTTTTTTCCACCACATAACACACGGTCTGCGGCTTCGCGCCCGGGGCCGGCCGCACCCGCACGGTCTCGCCGGTGTCGGCGAGCTGTCCGTGGAGCCAGGTGTCGCGCGGGTTGTCGATCGCCGCGACGAGCCGGCCACCGATCGCGAGGTTCACAAGCGCCGCCTGGAGGATGTCGCGGGAGAGCTCCGCCTCGGCATCTTTCGCGAGCGGCACGATGGCCAGGTCGAAGGGGCCGGGCGGCATGTCAGCAGTGCACTGCGCTGTGAGCCGGGGCGGGCACACGGCCCATTCACCGACCGCGCGTTCGCGCTGCTGCTCGTCGAGGAACCATGCCGTGACCTCCGCCCCGGGCCGCTCACAGGCGAGTGCGGCCGCTGCCTGACCACGGCCAGCAGTCGTGCACACGATCCGCTCCCCGGGCAGGTCGCGGGCCACTTCGAGCGCGTGGGCTTCGGATGGTCGGGCGGGCAGCGGATCGGCGAGGGAGCGATTCGTCGTCATCGCCGGCGAGAATACTCCACCACGACCGCGTGACGAATGCGGGCCGCCTACTCCGGCCGCCGGGGGCGTTCTGGGCGGCCGCCCTCGCCTCCCGGAGGTGGACCGCGTCGGCCTTCACCGCCGGCTCCGCCCTCGCCGCCGGGGCCACGCCGCGGCCCGCCGCCGCGCGGCCCGTCGGGGCCCCCAGGGCCTCCCGGTGGTCCTCCCGGCCCGCCGCGCATCCGCCGGGCCGCCATCTCTTCGCCCAGCTTCATGAGCTCGCTGCGGTCGAGCTTGCCGTCGTTGTCGGCGTCGAACGACATCGCCCGCTCCACGAACTGCTCTGGCGAGGGTGGCCCGCGCCGTTCTCCACCGGGGCCGCCTGGAGGACCACCTCGCGGACCACCGGGCGGCCCGCCTTCAGGCGGCTGTGCCAAGGCGACGGTTCCCGCGAACAAAGCCACTGTGAACAGTCCGTAGAGCCAACCGTGCTTCCGTCTCATGGGTTCGTTCTCCAGGAAAACATGCCACCGATCCTTCAACGGCCCGAGCGTCGGAAGGTTGCAGGCTCATTCGATGACCCTCACCACGGCGTTGCGCTTGAGCGCCCGCGTGCGGCCGCCGAGATCGAATTCGAGGTGGCAGTCGAGCAGCACGCCGAGCGCGGCGTCGTCAGGAATCTCGAATTCAGCGGTCACCGTGTTGCCCGCGCGGTCGATCGCCACGGCCTCGTAAGGCCCGATCTGCACCCACGAGGGCTTCTGCGTGGGCACCGGGCCCCGCGTGGCATGCCGGGGATCGAGCACGATCGACACCGTCCGGCGGCCGCCGCGGGCGACCGTGCCGGGGCGAACCTCGCTCACCACCTGCTCCATTCCGCTCTCGCCACGGGCGTTATTTTCGATCGGGCCGGTGCCGGCCCGGGCGATGCCTCGGTTGTTGGAAGGCTCGGGCGTGCCGCGGTAGCCGCCGAGCACGTAGGGAAACCGCTCGGGCGTGACATGGTAGTGATAGCCGCGTTCAGGATCGGCGTGGCCGTTGCAGACGTCGAGGGCCCGCTCGCCGTCGACGTCGCGGGCCATCACGCCGTCGGCTTCGTACGGCCCGTGGATCGGAAACCCGTCGAAGGCGAAACCGATGATCGGCGAGTGCCGCGTGCCGTCGTCTGCAAACGGGCTTTTCACGCAGGTCGGATACTTGTGGTAGTGGTAGACGCCGGTCTGCTGGGGATGGCCGCAGCAGCTATCGAGCCACACTTCGGAATACCCCTCGACAGCGTTCATCCCGCCCTGCTCGAACGGATTGAAGAACACGACGCCATTGAGCGCCGTGCCGATCGGCCCCATCGGCAGGCGGGTGATCTCTTTGGCCACCCGTGGCTCGAGCGGCAGCCGAAACGTGAATTCCTGCACGTGGATCGAATTCGGGTTGCCGCTGTTGGGGAAGAGGGCCGTGGGATGGTTTGGATAGCCCTGGCTTTCGATCACGAGAAAGTCCGGCTCATGGCTCACCCGCACCTCGTCGATGCCGTCTTCGTTGGAGTCCCGCATGTGGTAGGAAAACAGATCGACGAACTCGTCGCCGTCGCGGAAAAAATACACGGGCTTTTGGCCGTCAGCCTTCACGAACCAGCGGCCACCGATCGACGTCGCGCCCGTGGGCGGCTCGTCGGCCGATACCGAGCCTGTGGCGATCATGAGGAGCGCTACAAGTGACAGACGCATGAATGTCTTGAACGGATGAGCTGCGGATAGGTTGCGTCGCGCAGGCCGGACGCATGTGACACCGGCTCGGGGGCGGCAAAAGTCTCCTCGCGTGGGCCGCGGCGGCCCAATGCTCGTCGAGCGTTCGCCGACCCCCTCGCCTCTCTCATCATGTTTGCCACCACGAAACGAGCCGTGATTCACGCGTTGACGTGAACCACTTTCGCCGGTGGAAAGCCGTTGAAGTGGGTGCTTGACGCCGCCGAGTAGGCGCCGATGTTCTCGCTGTAGAGATAGTCGCCGATTTCGAGCTCGGGGAGTTGTTCGGCGAGGCTGATCGTGTCGAGGGCGTCACAGGTAGGGCCAAACACGGCGCAGATCTGCGTAGGCCCCTTCTTGAAGCTCTGGAGATGGTAGGTGCAGTGGTCGAAGATCACGCCCGAGTAGGTGTGATACACGCCGTCGTCCACGTAATACGACATCTTCTCGTTGCGGATCGCCTTGCCGATGATCTTCGAAACGGCATTGCCGGCGGAGGCCACGAGAAACCGCCCCGGCTCCGCGAGGATCTCGATCTCCGGCGGAAACAGCCGGTCGAGCTCGTGATTGATCTTCTTGGCGAGCGCCGAGAACTTCGGCACCGTGGCGTCGTAGGCCGCGGGAAACCCGCCGCCGATGTCGAGCAGTTTGAGGTTGAACCCGCGCGACTTCGCCTCGGCGAAGACGCCCGCGGAGAGGTGGATCGCCTGGATGAAGTTTTGCGGATTCGTGCACTGGCTGCCGACGTGGAACGACAGCCCTTCCACGACCAAGCCCTGCTCGTGGGCAAACGTGATCAGGTCGACCGCCTCGCCCGGCAGGGCCCCGAACTTGCTCGACAACTCTACCATCGAGCCCGTGTTGGGCACCCGCAGCCGCAGCGCAAGCCCGGCATGCGGTGCGTGCTTCGCGATCTTCTTCACTTCCTCGTGGTTGTCGTAGGTCACGAGCGGCTTGTAGCGGTCGAGCTCTTGGAGCGTCTCCACGGGCTTGATCGGATTGGCGTAGATGACCTTGTCCCAGATGAAGTCCTGCCGAGCCTTCGCCGGCAAGCTCTTGATGTTTTCATAGACCGTGTGGAACTCCTGCATGCTGGCCACATCGAAGCTGCCGCCGAGTTCGTAGAAGGTCTTCACGATTTCCGGGTCGCTGTTGACCTTCACGGCGTAGTAGATCTGCACCCGCGGAAAGTGCTTGCGAAACAGCCGGTAGTTCTTGCGCAGCTCGGCGTGATCGACGACGAACAGCGGCGTGCCGTGCTTCTTGGCGAGCGAGAGGAGCGTTTTTGCGTTCATGAAAAAAAGTATAGCCGTTTCCGCGGAGAGCCTCGTGCCGGCCGGGCCCGAGCTCAGGGAGCGGCGGCCGTTTCGCCCGCGGCGCTGCTGCACGCGGCGGCCCACACGTCGCGGGCCACGGCTGCCGCCACGAGCCTCGTCGAGCCGTCGCCAAACACTACGTTCGCGCCCGCCGGATGTTCGGAAAACATCTGGTCGCAGTGGCTGGCCGGGTCGTTGGGCACGTGGATCACCGCCTGCTCGTTTGCCGCCGGGCCGCTGTGAGAGAGCACGAATGCCGCGGCGTGCTCCGGCGCGGTGCCGGCGAGTGAGCGAAATTTGTCCGTCGGCTGGCACCACGCCCCGGGTACGACGCCTGCCCACGCCTTTTGTGAGAGCGCCTGGGAGTGCTCGCCGATGAACACCGTCTTCGAAAGTCCGTCGGTCACTTCGGCCGGCCGGGTGCGCGAGTTGCGGTAGAGCGGCCCGTTGGCGATGCCGTGCCACGAGGCGTTCGGGGCCACATCCCAAGGATCTTCGTGTCCCGCGTTGGCGACGTAGTCGGTGCGGCCGAGCCGGGCAGCGGAGGTGTGCGGAGCGCCGCTTTCGTCTTGCACGGCGAACGGTTCGCGGGGTCCGGTGGACGTGGGGCACAGAAACACGCCGAGCCGGCGAGACACGACCTCACGATTGCTCGTGGCGGCCACGCCCGCCGAGGCGTCGTAGGCCGTGGCCGTGGCGGCCTCTTCGATGAACGGCGCGATGGCGAGGCCCCAGCCTGTGCCGGGAGCCGCATCGAACGTGTCGGGGTCGCGAGCCGGGCTCGCCGTGTCGGCCAGGTAGCCGGCAGGGAAGCGGCGGCGGGCGTCGAGGCATGAGTGGAGCGCCAGGCCGAGCTGGCGGAGGTTGCTCCCGCACTGCGACCGCCGGGCTGCTTCGCGGGCGCTCTGAACGGCCGGCAGCAGCAGCCCCACGAGCACGCCGATGATGGCGATCACCACGAGCAGTTCGACCAGGCTGAAGGCCGAGCGGGAGAGACGCCACCCCGAAGAGTGCATTTTGGGGCTCCAAAAAAATAGTTTTGACAATTCAAAATATGCGATTCTTCCTGGAAAGCAAGTGGCCTGGGCCGGGATGGGCAGGAATGTGCCAGCGCGGCACACTGCGCGGCATGACACTTCCGCACATCGTCTGGTTGGTCGGCGCCGGAGCCCTGGGCACGCTGCTCCGCGTGGCGTGCAATGCCGTCGCTGCCACGCTTCTGGGGCATGCCCTGCCGTGGGGCACGCTCCTTGTGAATGTGGCGGGGTCGTTCGCCTTCGGGGCGGTTGCGGGGTTTTGCCGTGCGCGGGGCACGCTACCTGGCGGCCTGGAAACGATCCTGCTCGTCGGCCTGCTCGGCGGCTTTACGACGTATTCGAGCTACGCCTTCCAGTCGCTCGAACTCTTCGAGCATGGCCGCGCCGGCACGGCGGTCGCGTACATCGTGGCGACGAACGTGCTGGCGATCGGGGCCGCGTGGGCCGGATTACGGCTGTTTGCGGCGTGAAGCCGGCGGAAAAATCGGGGCGGAGAGATTCGAACTCTCGACCTCTTGGTCCCAAACCAAGCGCGCTACCAACTGCGCTACGCCCCGAGGCATGCGCAGTGTAACACACCCTGTAGGACAGGCTTCAGCCTGTCGAATTCGACGGAGAATTAGCGTCCTGTCCACGACAGGCTGAAGCCTGTCCTGCAACAAGCGGCCTACTCGGTGATGTGATCCAGGAGCCGCTGGAATTCGTCGAGGCTCGTGAACGGGATCACGATTCGCCCCGCGCCCTTGCCGTTGGCGTGCACCACCACCTTCACGCCGAGCGCCTGCCGGAGCTGGGTTTCCACGGCTGTGATCTGGCTCGAGCGGCGCGTGGCCGGCCGGCCGGGCTTGCGGCGCGGCGCCGATGCCGGGGCGACGCCCTCGTCTACCTCGCTCTCGCCGTCGCCCTCCGGCAGCGCGACGACCGGCTCGTCGAGTTCGTCGGCGCGGAGAATCTCCTGCACCTCGGCCTCGATCGCCCGCACCGAGAGCCCCTCGCGGGCGATGCGGTCGGCGAAGCGAGTTTGCTCTTCCTCGTCGCCGAGCGGTAGGAGCGCTCGGGCGTGGCCCATCGAGATCGCACCCGCGCGAAGCTTCTCATGCACCGCAGCCGGCAGGTCGAGCAGGCGGATGAAGTTCGCCACCGTGGAGCGGTCGATCGAGAGCCGCTTGGCCAGCTCCTCCTGCGTACAGTTCCAGGTGGCGAGATACTGCTTGAAGCTCGTCGCTTTCTCGAGTGCGTCGAGGTCGCGGCGCTGCAGATTTTCGACGATCGCGATCTCCGACATCTGCCGGTCGTCGACGTCGAGCACCCGCACCGGCACCTTCGCCCAGCCGAGCTTCCGGGCGGCGGCGAGCCGGCGCTGGCCGGCGATGAGCTGATAGCGGTCGCCCGTGGCTCGCACCACGATCGGCTGCACGAGGCCATGCTCTTGGAGACTGGAGGCCAACTCGGCGAGGTCGGTGTCGTGGACGATGCTCCGCGGCTGCCAGGGATTGGCATCGATGAGCGCGACGCCGATCTCGCTTGCGGGCAGATCGGCAGCGGCCTGCTCGAGTTCTTCGGGGGCGTGGAGGATGAGGCGAGCGGCGCTCGTGCCGAGGCCCGACGCAGGCGCGGGGCGGCTCGCGACGGCCGTGTTGCCGTGCGTGGCCGGCGCGGCGGGCGTGTCGAGCCCCGCGCGGCCAAGCAATGCTTCGAGTCCCCGTCCCAGGCGTCGTTCCTTATTCACAGTCGCGTACCTCCATACATAGTTCCGTATAAGCCCGCGATCCTCGTGATCGCGGCGCGTAGTCGAGCACACTCTGCGCGTGGCTGGGCGCCTCCGAGACGGCCACGTCGCGCGGGATCACCGTCTCGAAGACGATCTCCCCAAAGAAGTCCCGCACCTCGGCCTCGACTTCGTTCGTCAGTTCGAGCGAGGCATCGTGCATGGTGAGCACGATCCCGCTGAACGACAGCCGGCCGGGCTGCTCCGCCATCACGTCGCGGATCACCTCGATCATCTGGGTGAGCCCTTCGAGCGCGAAGTATTCGCACTGGATCGGCATCAGCACTTCGGTGGCATGCGCGAGCGCCGTGCGGGTGAGTTCGCCGACCGAGGGCGGGCAGTCGATCAGGCAGTAGTCCCACGCGGAGAGGCCGCCGGCCAGATGGCTGGCGAGCACGGTTGATCCGCTGCGCGCCTCGGCGGCGATTCGTTCCACGTCGCGCACGCTCCGGCTGCCGGGCAGCACGAAGAGGTTCGCGAGCCCGGTCGGGCAGATCGACTCGGCGAGCGGCGCGTCCGACACGAGCGGATGCCGCTCGGCCGGCGCGACGCCGAAGCCGGTGGTGGCGTTGCACTGCGGGTCGAGATCGACGAGCAGGGTGTGCAGGCCCGCCTTCGCCATGCCGGCGGCGAGGTTCGAGGCCGTGGTCGTCTTGCCGACGCCGCCCTTTTGATTGGCCACACACAAAATCCTTCCCACGCGCAGAATCCTTTCCGCCGATCACTCGCGCACGATGCGTGCTTTCGGAATATCGGCAACAACCGGACCGACATGAGGGCGGTTCCACGTGAAATGCCCCGGTTTGCGCAGAGCGCCCGGTTTGCCCCGTTGCACGTGGAACGGAATCCGCGGAATCCGGCTCGGGGTTACTCCGTACCGTCTCGCCGGACGTTCGTTGCGCCCATCCTGGGCTTCACTCACTCGGATGTGCCTGCGCTCCGGCATCCATGCCTGCGCTGGTCACATACGCCGGCTCAACGGCAGGGGTAACCCCTCGCCTCCCGTTTTCGGAAGCACATCAAGGCGCTAGGCCTGGAAGGCCGGGTGAGTACGAGGCGACGGATGTCGCCCAAGGCAAGTTCGGCACGACGCCGAGACTTGCCGTGCAGGCAGCCGTAACCCCGAGCCTCCCCGAACGACGGGAAGACTTCCAGTTACTCGAGTGGGTTGAAGACGAGGCCGCTGGCGAGCTTGGGGTAGAAGTAGGTGCTCTTGGCCGGCATGCGCTCGCCGGTTTGGCTCACCTGGCGGATGTCGTCCACCGTGGCGGGCATGACGAGGGCCGCAAACGGATACTTGCCGGTGCCGAGGCCCTCGACCACCTCGCCGACGAGGTGCACGTAGCCCGGTGTGGGAATCTCTTTGGCCCCGAGCAGGTCGCCGATCAGGAGCCGGTGGAGGATCGACACGCCGAGGTTCCGCCATGCCGGGCTGTGTTCGGCCGCCACCTGGTCCATCCGGGCCCGGCCCGCGGGCGTGATCCGGGCGAGCGTCCAGGTCTGGTCGCCGGCCGTGTAGAGGCCGAGGGTGCCCTGCTCATATTCCGTCTCGATCTCCGACCACACGGCCTCGGCCGCCGCCGGGCCATGGCCGGCCGGCTTCGTCACGAAGCAGTCGCGGAGCTTGCCTTTCAGCTCTTCCACCGTCGTCACGGCCGGCTGCACGAAGAGGCGGTGCGTGGGCAGCACCACGAGCCCGGGATCGCTCATCCCCACGAGCATCATGAGCACGTAGTTGGCCGGGTGATCGGCCGGCAGCGCCGCCCCGCCATGCTCCTTGCCCCAGGCCTCGGCCACTTCGTCGCGGTAGTTGCAGGCCGTCTCGTAGCGGTGGTGCCCGTCGGCGATGAACACGGGCTTCGGGCCCATCAGCCCCGCCACCTTCGCGGCCACGGCCTCGTCGGTGAGCGGCCACATCCAGCTCTTCACGCCGAGGTGGTCGGTGGCCTCGAGCGGCGGCTGGCCGGCCACGGCCTTGTCGAGCAGGGCCTGCACCTCACCGGCCGGGTCGGGATAAAGCCCGAACACCTGGCTGAGGTTCGCCCGGCAGGCCCGCGTGAGCAGCAGCCTGTCTTGCTTGGGGCCGCTCATCGTCTCTTCGTGCGGATGGATGTTGCCGGTGCCAAACCGCTCGAGGCGGACACGGGCCATCACGCCCCGGCGCACGTGCTTCTGCCCCTCCACCTCGAACTCCTGGTGGTAGACATAGAGGGCCGCCGCCGGCTCCTGCATGACGACGCCCTCGTCGCGCCACTGGCGGAGGAACTTCGCCGCCCGCGAATACTTGTTGACCGTGTCGGTGTCGCCCGGCTCCTCGCGGTTGAGCTCGATCCGGATCACATTGGCCGGGTGCCGCTCGTAGAGCTTTGTTTGGAGGGCAGCGTCGATGACGTCGTACGGGGGCGCGATCACCTGCGACAGGGCGCCGACGTGCTTGGGGTCGTAGCGGAGGCCGCGGAGCGGGGCGACGGTGGGCATGCTGGTCCTTCGGGTTTCACGGGGAACGATGCGAAGCCGGGATCGTAGCAAACCGTGGGGCAGGTGCTAACCGCCCGCAGCCTTTGGGCCGGTGCAAGGAAGCCCGAGGCGTGAGCCGAGAGGATGCCGCTTTG
>JBMLMS010000360.1:0-6846 GCA_049243925.1 Pirellulales bacterium | reverse complement strand
GGTGCAGGCACTTCGGCGTCGAGGATGCGCAGGTAGTCGGCGATGAACTCGCCGTAGCGGATCTTCACGTCGGGCGCGAGGTGCCTGTAGCCGGCCACGCGGCCGCGGCAGGTCGCGGCGCCACACAGGCACGGGCCCTTCATGTGCTCGACCTCGTACTCGAACGTATCGTAGTCGATGAGCAGTTCCTCGCCGGCCGCGATCGGCCGCAAGGCACGCACCTCTATCTGCTGTACGCCTGTGCGGATGATCACGCCGCAATTTGGCGCACACGAGTGGTTGAGCAGCACCGCCACGCCGTCGGGCATCACGTGGACGTCGGTTTCGACCTGCATCGTGTAGCGCGACCGCTTCGGCTGCTGCGGGCCCCAGGTCTTGAGGATCGTCTCCCCTTGGGCGAGGTCACGGGCGGCACAAACGGTGCGGCCGAGCCGGCCGCTCGTGACGTCGACCGGCTCGTGCGGGGCCGGGGCGCGGTGCGAGTCGTCGTGAGCCGCGATGCCCGCGACTTCGTCGAACTGCGTATCACGAAGACGGGCGCCGTAGCGATCCTTGAGCCAGGGCATCGTCTGCTCGATCGTGTCGGGCTGGAGCAGCACGAGCTCACCCGGGCGGACGGCATCGAGAACGAGCGCAGCCGCCTGTGCCCAGTCGCCACCCGACTCGACCGTGCACACACAGCCTCGGGCGACCGCCTCGGCGATGCCCTGGGAGATCACGCGCGTGATTTCGCCCGGTGTGCGGCCCCGGAGGTAGGCGTCTTCGTAGATCACGACGCGGTCGAACGTCGCACCGAGGAGACGGCCCTGGGCGAGCAGGTCGTCGTCACGCCGATCGCCCGCGGCCGAATAGACCGCGGTGCGCCGCTCGTGGGGCAGTTTGCGGACGGTCGCGCAGATCTGCTCGAGCGACGGCACGTTGTGGCCATAGTCGACGACGATCGACGCCCCCTCGAGATCGAGGAGATTGAACCGGCCGGGAGAGCCGCTCGTGCCGCAGGAAAAACTCTCGAGCCCGAGCCGCACGAGCTCCAGCGGCACGCCCAGACACCAGGCCGCAGCGGCGCCCGCCAGGACGTTTTCCACCTGGAAATCGACGAGCCCCTTGTGGACGAGCGGCACCCGCTCGAGGTGGGCGAGCCGGGTCTCGCGGGGGCCGTCACAGAGCACGATCCAGCCGTCGCGGACGGTGGCCGCCCGGCCGCCGGCGGCCAGGTGGACCGTGATCACGGGGTTGGCCGGGTCGAGTGCGAAGTACACGATCTGCCCTTTGCACCACCGCTTCATGTCGACGACGAGCGGATCCGCGGCATTGAGCACCGCGGTGCCCTTGCGGCTGACGGCCGACACGATGGCCCCCTTCACCCAGGCGATTTGCTCGGGGGTGTCGATTTCGCCGATGCCGAGGTGATCGCCCGAGGCGATGTTGGTCACCACGGCCACGTCGCAGAAGTCGAAGCCGCAGCCTTCGCGGAGGATGCCGCCGCGGGCCGTCTCGAGCACGGCCGTCGTCACGGAGGGGTTCGCAAGCACACGGCGGGCGCTCGCCGGGCCGCTGCAGTCGCCGGCATCGATCTGCCGGTTTGCGACCCACACGCCCTCCGTGCACGTCATGCCGACCGTGGCTCCGCCCGTGGCGGCGAGATGGCCGATCAGCCTGACGACCGTGGTCTTGCCATTGGTGCCGGTGACTGCCGCCACAGGAATCCGGCCGTCGTCGTCGGAGGCGAAGAGCGTGTCGACGATCGCGGCGCCCACGTCGCGCGGGGTGCCGACCGTCGGCTCCAGGTGCATGCGCAGGCCTGGCCCGGCATTCACTTCGATCACCACGCCGCGCTGCGATTCGAGCGACCGCGTGATGTCGGCCGTGACGATGTCGATGCCGGCCACGTCGAGGCCCACGATCCGCGCGGCCTCGACGGCGCGGGCTGCAACGTCCGGATGGACGAGGTCGGTCACGTCTTCGGAAGAGCCGCCAGTGCTGAGGTTCGCATTCTGCCGCAGAAGCACCACGCGGCCCGCCTCGGGCACACTGTCGGCCGTGAGACCTTGGTCGGACAGCACCGCCTTGGCCACTTCGTCGATCACCATCGGGCTCAGCGACGTCGCATGATCGCCGGTGCGGCGCGGGTCTTCGTTCACGCGGTCCACGAGCCGACCGACCGTCAACACGCCATCGCCCGTCACCGTGGGCGGACGGCGGCGGGTGGCGGCCACCACCTTGCCGCCGACCACGAGCAGACGGTAGTCGCCCCCGGTCACGAAGCGTTCCACGACGACGGACGTGTCTTGCTCGTGGGCCACGTGCCAGGCTTTCTCGAGCTCGCTCCGGGTCGACAGATTCACCGACACGCCGCGGCCCTGGTTGCCATACCGCGGCTTCACGACGACGGGTGCACCGATCTCCTCGGCGACGACCCAGGCGTCGCCGGGATCGCTCACCGGACGCCCCTCGGGCACCGGAATCCCGGCTTCGGCGAGGAGCGTGCGCGTGAGTTCCTTGTCCTGCGCGATCGATTCCGCGACGGCACCGGTGCGGTCGGTCTCAGCCGCCACGATTCGCCGCTGCTTGGCTCCCAAGCCGAGCCGCACGAGCGAGCCTTCGTTGAGCCGCCGGGCGGGGATGCCGCGGGCCGCAGCCGCTTCGACGATCGATCGGGTGCTGGGGCCGAGCTGCTCTTCAAGGAGCACCTTTCGCAGCCGTTTGATCTCGCCGGGCACGTCGAATGCTTCGCCGGCGATGGCCGCCTTGATGAGGCGGTGGGCGGCATGGAGGCAGGCGATCGCGAACTTCTCTTCCTTGTATTCGATCGCCACCTTGTAGACGCCGCGAGTCTTTGTCTCCCGGGCCCGGCCGAAGCCGACCGTGGTGCCGGCGAGCGACTGCAGTTCGAGCGTGACGTGCTCGAGGATGTGCCCCAGCCACGTGCCGGTTCGCAGCCGCTCGAAGAAGCCGCCGCGCTCGCCGATCGTGCAGCGGTGCTCGACCATCGTCGGGAGCCAGTGCATCAGCCGGTCGTTGAAGCCGGGAAGCGTGTTCGACGGATAGTCTTCGAGGTGGCCGAGATCGACCCAGGCCTCAAGAACGGGAAACGAAGCCCACTGGTTCGGACCACGCAGAACCTTGAGCGAAGTAATCTCCATGGAAGAAAGGCATGCTCTCGTGCCCGTTCGCAGACGCGTGCGAGGGCCAGGGTTGTGTGCGCCTCTCCCGGCCGCCGGACATTCCGGCGAGCACTGTTGGGCAGGAGGCTGCACGTCTCATCGCAGGACCACAGGGGCGCGTCGCCCGCATGATCCGGTTTGCATGTGCAGGAATCCGATCGGCGGTGGAGGGGTGCTGCGTCAGGGCGGCGCGCACACCGGGGCCGAAAAAGATGGGCCTCTGGGGAAGCACTGCTTCGCAGAAGGGCCTGATGACGACGGAGGGGGCGGCATGCCGACGAGGCACTGCCGCGGGAACGACGGGCCGGCCAGAGTGGCCATGGGTCGAGTTGTTTTCCTGAAGGAAAGAACCGAACGAATCATCTCTGCTCACCGGTCGTCCGTGTCGCCACGGATCCGGCTTCGCAGTCGGTGAGAAAAAGTCTACGCTTCGCTGCACGGGACGCGAGAAATTTTTCTCACGATTCGAACTGAAGCACATCGCATGCCGGGTCGAAGCAGAATCGAAGGATGCGTCCGGAACCGCCGGAACACAGGCCGACGCGAGCCGACCTCGAAACGGGTTCATGGAAGCGATGACAATCCGGAATGCAATTTCGGGGCGGGAATGTTGTTCTGACGGTAAATTTTGCCAGCCCGCTCGCGGTAATCTAGGGGTCTTCGGAAAGCCACGCAAATTTCTGTGGTTCCCCCACAAATAGCCCTGCAACCCGGCTTTTCCTGCTAAAACCCGCACTTCATAACGGTTTTTCCGCTCTTGTCGCAGACTTTGAACTCCGATTTCGACGCCGCCTCGCCGGGCACCGGTGCCTACCCCCCGGACCGCTTCCGCTTGGAGCGCGGGGAGACGGTCGTCGCCGCCTGCCGGTTCGACCTGGATGCCGAACTACGGTTCACCGACGGCTGGATCGTGCTGACCGATCGCAGGCTGCTGGCAGATCCACCCGCATCGGCCGACGCCCCAGCATCGGCGTCCGGAGGCGGCGTCACTTCGTGGCCGATCGACTCGGCCACCCGGCTCGATGTCAGGCTGCGGAACGCCGTCGGCCGAATCGAACTGCTCCAGGGCGACGCCGTCATTGCCCGCTGGCTCTTCACGCCGACCCGCGCCAAGGGCGTGCACGCCCTCGAGGATGCGTTTGACGAACGCAGTCGGGGCGGGGCGGAGCCCGAGCCAGAGTCGCGTCAGGCCGCCCGTGCTCCGGCAACGGTTCCCGCCGGCACCGACGACCAGCCATCCAGTGAGACGCAGGCTCGTGCTGTCGATCACGAGGGCGGCCTTCCGCCCCCGGGCACCCAGTCGTGGCGATCGCTCTTGCGGCTGGTGCTCTTCGCCCGTCCACATGCCTCGATGGCGGTACTGGGGGCGGTGCTCTCGTTGGCCGGCACGGCCGCTGCGCTCGTGCCGCCCTACCTCACGATGCCGCTCGTCGACCAGGTGCTGATTCCGCGCCAGTCGGGCGTCAACGTGCCGTTTTCCCTCGTGTGGTGGTATCTGGGCGGGCTCGCGATCGCTGCGGTCGCCGCCTGGGTGTTGTCGTGGGCGCGGTCCTGGGTGCTCGCCTGGGTGAGCGAACGAATCGCCGCCGACTTGCGGGTGCGGACCTACGCCCACATGCAAAACCTCTCACTCGATTTTTTTTCCGGCAAGCGCACCGGCGATCTGATCACCCGCGTTGGCAGCGACACCGACCGCCTCAACCTCTTTCTTTCCGTGAACCTCATCGAGTTTTCCTCGAACGTGATGCTGGTGCTCCTTACGGCCGTCGTGCTCGTGTGGATGAATCCCACTCTCGCCCTGATCACGCTCACCCCCTTTCCCTTCGTCGTCTGGCTCGCGTATGCGGTGCGGTTTCGGCTGCGGCGTGGGTTTGCCCGGGCGAGCGTCGCCTGGGCCGACATGACGAGCGTGCTGGCCGACACGATCCCCGGCACCCGGGTGGTGAAGGCCTTCGCCCAGGAAGACCGCGAGGTGGCCCGGTTTCGAGCCGCGAATGATCGCGTGCTGGATGCCAATGATCGCGTCAACGTGGTCTGGTCGTTCTTCGGACCGCTCGTGAGCCTGTGTTCCGAGGCGGGCATTCTCGTGGTGTGGGCCGCCGGGGCCTGGCTCGTGTTCGGCGGCGCGGTGACCGTTGGCACACTGACGGCCTTCCTCGCCTACATCTCCCGCTTCTACGGCCGGGTCGAGTCGATGATCCACATGGTGCCGGCCACACAGCGGGCCGCGGCCAGCGCCCAGCGCATCTTCGAAATTCTCGACTGCCAGCCGACGGTCGCCGAGGCGGCGCGGCCGGTCGATCCGGGCCGCGTGCGTGGGCGGATCGTGATCTCGGGCGTGCACTTCCGCTACGGCTCCCGTGAGATCCTCCACGGCATCGACCTCACGATCGAGCCGGGAGAGATGATCGGACTCGTGGGCGCGAGCGGCTCCGGCAAGTCGACGCTCGCCAATCTCGTGTGCCGGTTTTACGATCCCTCGAGCGGGTCGATCTCCGTCGACGGCGTCGATCTCCGGCAGCTCTCGATCCGCGACTATCGCCGCAACCTGGGATGCGTGCTGCAGGAGCCATTTCTGTTTTTCGGCACCGTTGCCGAGAACATCGCCTACGGCCGCCCCGACGCCTCGCGCGATCGGATCGTGGCCGCCGCCCGGGCGGCGGGTGCCCACACGTTCATTCTGCGTCTGCCGTCGGCCTACGATTCGCGGGTCGGCGAACGGGGGGGCTCGCTCTCGGGCGGAGAGCGGCAGCGGCTCTCGATCGCCCGCGCCTTGCTCGTCGATCCACGCATCCTCGTGCTCGACGAAGCCACATCGAGTGTCGATCCCGAAACCGAGGTGATCATCCAGGCCGCGATCGATCGGCTCGTGGCCGGCCGCACGACCATCGCCATCGCCCATCGGCTCTCCACACTGCGTCGGGCCAACCGCCTGGTGGTGCTCGACGCGGGGCGGATCGTCGAGATCGGCACGCACGACGAGCTCTTGGCCGCCGACGGCGCCTACGCCCGCCTCTACCACGCCCAGATGAAGGCCGCCGAGGCGGCCATGGAGGCCTGACGCACCATGATGTCGCACCCCAGCCATAGCTCCAGATCCAGCTCGGCCGCGCTCGGCTGGCGGCTCGAACGCCGTCCGCACGGTCGGCTCGATCTGCTCGATGTGGATGGCCGCCTGCACGCCGACGTCGACGTGCTGCGGGCCTTTCCCGTGTCGGATCCTGCCGGCCCCGTGGCGATCGTGGGCGACAACGACGCCGAACTCGCCTGGATTGAATCGCTCGCCGCCCTGGAGCCCGCCCTCCGACGGCTCCTCGAAGAGGAGCTCGCCAGGCGGGAGTTCCTGCCGACGATCGAGCGAATCGAGAGCGTCTCGGACGGGGAGCCGGCCGAGTGGAGCGTCGTCACCGACCGCGGCTCACACCGCTTCACGGTGGGCCACGCCGATGACATCCTCCGCTTCCCCGACGGGAGCGCCGTGGTGATCGATACATTCGGCCTGCGGTACACGATCCCCTCGATCGCCCATCTCGACGCCCGCAGCCGCCGGTTCTTCGAACGCGCCGAGTAAGGCGGGCAGCAGGCTGTCTCTGCGCTGCCTCTTCGCGCCCAAGCCGGCTCGGGATTGCCCCGTACCGTCTCGCCGGACGTTCGCCTTCGCCCTCCAGGCTACGGCTCACTC
>JBMLMS010000359.1:0-4651 GCA_049243925.1 Pirellulales bacterium | reverse complement strand
GAGCTCACCTGCTTCGGCCCGGCCGGGATGGAGCATATCCGCAGGGCCGACCTGCTCGGCAAGCCGACGATCATCAGCGTCGTGCCGTCGCTCGACACGCCCGTCTGCCAGGTGCAGACGAAGACCTTCAACAAGCGGCTCGCCGCTCTCGGCGACAAGGTCACGGCCCTCACCGTGAGCCTCGACCTGCCCTTCGCCATGAACCGCTTCTGCGGCGCCGAAGACATCAAGGGTATGAAGAACGGCAGCGACTACATGGACCGCAACTTCGGCACCCACTGGGGCGTGCTCATCGACGAGCTGAAGATTCTGGCCCGCGCCGTGTTCGTGCTCGACGCCCAGGGGGTGGTGCAATACGCCCAGGTCGTCAAGGAAGTGGCGAGCGAGCCCGACTACGACGCCGCCCTCGCCGCGCTCGAAAAGCTCCTGTAGGGCGAGGCGACGGCCAGAAAAGCGGCGCCTCTCAGGCCTTGAGCAGCTGCTCGATCGTCTTGCGGGCGGCTGTTAGGGCTTCCGGAAGCTTGTCCACGAGTTTTCCGCCGGCCTGTGCGAGGTCGGGCCGCCCCCCACCCTTCCCGCCCACGATCGTTGCGGCGTCCTTGATCCACGAGCCCGCAGACAGGCCGCGGTCTTCGAGCTCACGCGAGATGCCGGCGACGAGTGTCACTTTGTCGGCCTCGCTCGATCCCAGCAACACGGCGATCGGGCTGGCTTTGCGTCGCAGTTGATCGATGCACTGACGCATGGCAGCCGCGTCGCTTCCCTTCGCGTCGGCCACCACGATCCTGGTGCCGGCAATGTCGGTGGCGCCAGCGATCAGGTCGTCGACAGAGAGGGCCGCGGCGGGAGACGCACCCTTCGTTTTCTTGAGCTCCTTGAGCTCTTTCGCCATGGCGGCGAGCCGGGCGGGCAGCTCTGCGACCGGCACCTTGAGAGCGGCCGCCGACTCCGCGAGCACTCCCTCGGCCTGATGGAGCCGCTCCATGGCCTTGAGGCCTGTTACGGCGGTGACACGCCGGGTGCCGGCCGACACGCTCTCCTCGCCGACCACCTTCACCAGGCCGATCTGGCCGGTGTTGGACACATGCGTGCCGCCGCAGAGCTCTCGGCTCACGCCGTCCATCGTCACCATCCGGACGACGTCGGGATATTTTTCGCCGAAGAGCATCATCGCGCCGGCATGACGAGCCTCGGCCAGTGGGAGGAGGTGGGCCGACACGGCCGTGGCGGCCAGCGTGTGTTCGTTGACCATCACTTCGATCTGCCGCAGGGTGTCGGCGCCGACGGCGCTCGTGTGGGAGAAGTCGAAGCGGAGCATGTCGGCATCGACCTTCGAGCCTTGCTGTACGGCGTGGGTTCCGAGGTGGTGCTGGAGAGCGGCGTGAATGAGATGGGTGGCCGAATGGGCCCGGCGGATCGCCGCCCGGCGGCCTGCGTCGACCCGGGCCGTCAGGTCGTGGCCGAGATCGAGCGTGCCTTTCTGCAGATGCCCCACGTGGAGCATGAAGCCACCCTCGCGCTGCGTGTCGACCACTTCGAACGAGCCGCCCTGCCATTCGAGCGTGCCCGTGTCGCCCACCTGTCCGCCCGACTCGCCGTAGAAGCTCGTGCGGTCGAGCACCACGGTCACGGGCGTGGCATGGCCCACCTCGCGCAGGCTGTCGCAGAGCCTGTCTTGGGCGATGATCCCGATCACTTTGCCGGTCGTCTCGAGCGTCTCGTAGCCCACGAACTCGGAGCCATGCATCGCCTTCTTGAGCGCGTCGAGCGGGCCCGACGTGAACACCTCGGCGCGACTCCCGGCTCCCGACCGCTGGCCGTGGGCCTCCATCGCCTCGCGGAAGCCGTTCCAATCGAAGGCGCAGTTTCGCTCTGCCGCCAGGGTTTCGAGAAGCTCCGGTGGAAAGCCATACGTGGTGTAGAGTTCCGCCGCTTCTGTGCCCGCGACGAGCCCGGCCCCGGATTTCTCGATGGCGGTGAAGAGCCGCTCGATGCGCTCCAGGCCACCGTCGATCGTGCCGAGAAACGCCTCTTCCTCGCGCTTGATCACACTCGCCACGCGATCGACCGTCTCGGCGAGTTCTGGATAGGGCTTGCGCATCAATTCGGCCACGGTGCCAGGCAGCTTGTGGAGGAAGGCCTCGCGCATGCCCATCTGGCGGCCGTCGAGCACCGCCCGGCGCAGGAGCCGCTTGACCACGTATTTCTCTTCGTTGTTGCCGGGGAGCACGTTTTCGTGGATGGCGAACGTGCAGGCCCGCACATGGTCGGCGATCCGCCGCATCCGTCGGCCGTCGTCGTCACCGGGCACATAGCGCTTGTGGCACACCTCGCCCACCGCCTCGACAAGCGGCCGCAGGATGTCGATGTGAAAGTTGGAGTCGACTCCCTGGAGCATCGCCGCGGTGCGCTCGAGGCCCATGCCCGTGTCGATGTTGCGGCTGGGCAGCGGACGGAGGTTGTCAGGCGGGGCGCCCACGCGGTTGAACTGCGTGAACACGAGATTCCAGATCTCCACGTCGCTGCCGTCGGGCATCCGGTAGAAGATTTCGCTACAGGGGCCGCAGACGCCGTCGGGGCCCTGCGTGGGAGCGCCGGCCGGCCAGAAGTTGTCGTCTTCACCCATCCGCGTGATTCTGGCGGCTGGCACCCCGACCTCCTCGGCCCAGATGCGGAAGGCCTCGTCGTCGTCTTGGTAGACGGTGATGGAGAGTTTCTCGGGAGAGATGTTCAGCCAGTTCTTCGCCGTCAGAAACTCCCAGGCCCAGTGAATCGCATCGCGCTTGAAATAGTCGCCGAAGCTGAAGTTGCCGAGCATCTCGAAAAACGTGTGATGCCGCGCGGTGCGGCCAACGTTGTCGATGTCGCCGGTTCGCAGGCACTTCTGGCAGGTGGTGGCCCGGGTGAACTCCAGCTTGCACTTGCCGAGGAAGTGATCCTTGAACTGGTTCATGCCCGCGGGCGTGAACAGCACGGAGGGGTCCCAACGCGGCACGAGCACGTCGCTTGGGCGGCGCACGCAGCCCTTCGACTCGAAGAACGCCAGGTATGCTTCGCGGAGATCATCGGCCTTCATGTCGCAACCAACTCCAGGGCTCACAACGGGGGAACGAGCGCGTACTATACACGCCCTCGGGCGCAGAAGAGCAGCGCAGTTCCCGCCGGCGTGAAGGCCCGAATCGGCACGAAAACGACTCCGCCCACGAGCAGCCGCTTGGGTCGGTCACTCGTGGGCGGATGAATCGGCAGGTGCGTGTCGATCTGGGCCGGCCGCCTACTCGTCGGCTTCACCCGAAGTTTCGGCCGAGGCTTCACCGTCGCCACCGACGGTGCCTTCGACGGCGATCACGGCCTCTTTGCTGGCCAGGATTTTTTCCCGGAGTTCCTTGGCGACGGCGGGGTTCTCCTTGAGGAACAGGCGGGCCTTCTCCCGACCCTGCCCGAGGTGCGTCTCGCCGTATCGGAGCCAGGTGCCGGTTTTGTCAACGAGTTTGGCGGTGATCGCCAAGTCGAGGATATCGCCTTCGACGCTGATGCCGTCGGCATGCATCATGTCGAACTCGGCCACGCGGAACGGCGGCGCCACCTTGTTCTTGACGACCTTTACGCGGACCCGTTGGCCGACGACCTCTTCACCGTCCTTGAGAGCTCCGATCCGGCGGACATCGACTCGGCATGATGCATAGAACTTCAGCGCCTTGCCGCCCGGCGTGGTCTCCGGGCTGCCGAACATCACGCCGATCTTCTCCCGGATCTGGTTGATGAAGATCACCGTGGTCTTCGACTTCGCAATGGCGCCCGTCAGCTTCCGCATCGCCTGGCTCATGAGCCGTGCCTGCATACCGACGACCGAGTCGCCGATCTCACCATCGAGTTCCTTCTGGGGCACGAGTGCCGCGACGGAGTCGATGACGATGACGTCGACCGAGTTGCTCTTGATGAGTAGTTCGGCGATCTGGAGCGCCTCTTCGCCGCTCGTGGGCTGGCTCACGAGCAGGTTTTCCAACGAGATGCCCAGCTTCTTCGCCCAGCTCGGGTCGAGGGCGTGCTCGGCGTCGATGAAGGCGGCAATGCCGCCGGTTCGTTGGGCCGACGCCACGACATGGAGGGCGAGCGTCGTCTTGCCCGATGACTCCGGCCCGAAGATCTCGATGATCCGCCCCCGGGGAAAGCCCTTGCCGCCGAGCGCCAGGTCGACGGACAGGCTGCCCGACGAGATGCCCGCGATCGGCGCCTGGGCATCGGAGCCCAGCGGCATGATCGAGCCCTCGCCAAACTCCTTCTCGATCTGGGCGAGCGTGTTCCGAAGGACAGGGTTGGCGTCCATGAACGAGGGTGCCGACTTGCCGCTCCGCCGCTTTTCGGCCGCCGATTTCGATTCTGCCTGCTTCTTTGCCATCCGTCCGTTCGCTCCTGCTGTTGCCAACACCATGGCGATTGTCTCCAACGCTTCCCGGCACGTCGTCGGGGTGGTTGCTTCGCCACCATGAATCGAGCGATTTGCCGCGGAACCGTACACTGAACGCGGGTATACTATCGGCTGGGGGCCGGTCTGGCAAGCAGAATTTTTGACTTATTTCGGACGCTCGCTGCGCGCAAGCCGGCTTCGGGCTCCCCATATCCCGTCGCCGGACGTTCGCCTTCGCCCTCC
>JBMLMS010000358.1:0-1197 GCA_049243925.1 Pirellulales bacterium | reverse complement strand
TGAGCGAGTCACCCGTGCCGAAGTCTTTCGTGACGCCGCGGCAGTGCACGGCGAGTGCGGGATCGACCTGTTGCAGTGCCATCGATTACCCCCGAAATACGATGGCCGGATCGACGACCAGTACTTTGCGGATCGAGAGCAGACTCGCCAGCAGCACGATCACGAATACGGCAGCCCCGGTGATCACGAGCACCTGCCACGGCATGAAGAACGACAGCCGGCCGAAGCCCTTCGTCGCCACGCCGAACAGGGCGGCGAGCCCCACGCCCACGCCGTAGCCCACGATGCCGACCTGGATCGCCTGGAAGAGCACCATGCAGAGAATCGTCCAATTGCTCGTGCCCATGGCCTTGAGCGCCCCGAACTGGCGGATGTTTTCCACCGTGAACAGGTAGAACGTCTGCCCCGCGATCGCCGTGCCGACGAGGAAGCCCAGAAACACCGTGATGCCGAAATTGATCGGGATGCCGGTCTTCTGCAGGTAGTAGCGGATCGTCTTCCAGGTGAACTGCTGCCGAGTCAGGGCCTGGAGGCCCGTCTGAGCTTCGATCTGCCGGCAGACCTCCTCGGCTGGCACGCCGGGAGATGGGTCGGCGAGCACGAACGAAAGCACCTTGCGCTCGCGCGGCGCGAAGAGCACCGCCTGGCTGTAGCGCGTGTAGATGATGGGGAAGCTCTGAAACGTCTTGCTCGCCGTGGTGATGCCGACGATCACCGCGCGGCGGTCGTTCATCTCGAACACGCGGCCCAGCCGCAAGGGCTCCCCCGGCCAGATCCGTTTGTAGCCGACGGCGTCGATGATCACGGCGTCGGGCTTGCGCAGGTCGGCGATCGAGCCCATGAAGACGCCTTCTGGGGCGCCGACGAGCGTGGCGTCGTCGATGCCGAGCAGGATCATCTGCTCGTAGGTGCCCTCCTCGAGACGGGCCCGGGCGATCCCCTTGTAAAACCGCACCGCCCATTCCACGCCCGGCACACCCTTGACGCGGAAGAGCTCCGTGTCGGAGAGCGGCTTGATGTCGTCGACGTATTGGACGTTCTTGTCCATGACCCAGATGTCGGGCCCCTGCGTGTCGCGGATCTGGCTGATCGTGAGCAGCATCAGCCCGCAGAAGATCGACGACTGCTGGGCGATCAGGAGTGCGGCGAAGACCACCCCGAACACGATGCCGAGGTACTTGACGCGGTTGCCGATCA
>JBMLMS010000357.1:4427-13008 GCA_049243925.1 Pirellulales bacterium | reverse complement strand
CCGGCATCCTGCCTGCGCTGGTCAAATACGCCGGCTCAACGGCAGGGGTAACCCCGAGCCTCCCGTATGTGGGGCCAGACATCCAGGTCACAGGCCTGGAGGCCTGGCGCTACGGAGTGGCCCGCCGGAAGCCCGGGTTATTTCTCAACGTCCGCCGGCTGGGCCGCTGGCGGCTGGGCGAGGCGGCGGAGGAGGCGGCCGCCGCGGCGTGGGGCGGGTGGCGGGGCGGCCTGCGGATTGTCGGCGTTCGCGGCTGCCCGCTCCGCGCGCCGCTTTGCGACTTCGTCGAGCACCCCGCCGACGAGGTCGATGACCGCGGCGGCAGACGGGTCGTTGGCGACGTCGCTGGGCAGCTTTGATTTCAGTTCGTCGAGCCGCTCGGCCGTGTTCGCGGGAGAGCGGGGCGCCGCGGCATCCTTGCCGTCCTTCGCCTTCGCAGCGGCTGAATCTGGCGGCGATTTCGCATCGGCCTGCGGGGCTTCCACGGCTGGCGCCTCCACCTGCGGCGGCACCCACTTCGGCGCGGGTGCCTGAGCGGGCCGCGGTGGCGCCGGCTGCCCGGGATTCCGCAGCCGGTCGACGAGATCGGCCACCACGTTGCCCGCTGTCGCCCGGATCGAGCCGTCGAAGTTCACCTTCGGCTCACCGAGCACGCCGCCGATGCCGAGTGAGATCGACTTGCCGGCGAGCGATGCCAAGAGCGGCCGGTCAGCCGGCAGATCGGCCGGCACAGGCAGGGCGAGCTTCAGGTCGAGCGACTTGTCGTCGAGCCCGACGGAGCCGCTGGAATTGATGTCGAGCCGCTGCCCGGGCTTCGCGAGCGGAATGCCGAACTCGAGGCCCTTGTGCCAGACGCGGCGATCGGCGAGGTGAAACTCCACTTCCGAATCGTCGGCGACGCGGATCGATCGCGGCAGGTCGAGCCGCCCCGGCAGGGCATCGAGCATCTTCGCGGTGAGCGGGCCGGGCCCCATGTCGACCTCATGCATCGAGAGCACGCCCGAAAGCCTGGCCGCCTCCGGCGCACCCACGGGAAACGTCGCCCCATCGAGCCGCAGCGAAAACCGCCCGCCCGTGCGCGCGGCATCCGCCATCACCGGCGCGATGTAGGCGAGCACGCCCTGGGCCACGTTCGGCTCGAGCCGCGCGTCGCGCAGGAGCTGCACCTTGTCGACGGTCCACGCGCTCGCCGAGCCGTCGGCTGTGGGGCCGAGCGCGACCTTGATGTCGGTCGGTTCGCTCACCCACGACTCGGGTGCCCACGGACCTGTGATCGTGGCGATCGCGTCGTCGATGTCGAAGCGGACGCGCACCGGACTGCGCCGGGGCCGTGCCTCGCCGCCGTCGCCGCCCACGGGAGCCATGGGCACGAACAGCCCGGTCAAGTTCGACGTACGGTCGGTGTTGAAGACGACGTCGGCCGCGAGGCCGTCGACGCGAAAGCGGCCCAGATCACCGCCGGAGAGGAGCATCGCGGCGAGCCCGTGGCTGCCCTCGATCCGCTTGATCGAGAGCGGCGACTGGGCCCCGTTGCGGGGCACGATCCGCACGTCTTCGATCACGACCGGGCTCGACCAGCCGATCGAGGCGCGGCCGATCGACACGTCGGCCTGCAGCCCCGGAGCGGCGCGGGCAATGAGCGCGGAAACGCGGGCCGGGTCGGAGAGAAACCATGGCACCGCCGCCGCACCGAGCAGGATTGCTGCGAGGGCCGTGAGCAGCGTGGCGAAGGCGAGCGGCCCGAAGAACCGCTTCGGCGCAGCTGCCGTCGGGCTGGAGGCATCGCGGGATTCGGTTGCGGGCATGCTGGTGCTCCTCGTCGTTGGTGCCGCAGCGGACGGCCCGCCGCGGACCGACGTATCTTACCGCCGCCGGTCCGCGCAGGTCGGCTTCCGGGCGCGGAGCAGGGGTGTCGCCTCAGAAAGTTGTGGTAAAGTGGAGAAAGTTCGCGGGCGTAGCTCAGTTGGTAGAGCGCTAGCTTCCCAAGCTGGATGTCGAGGGTTCGAGTCCCTTCGCCCGCTGTTGCATCTTCAGGCAGACTCCCCGCGATCTCGCCGTCGAGACATACCGCAGCCGTGAGACCTTTCGACATCCAGGTCAACGGCTATTCCGGGGCCGACTTCTGCTCCGCGAACCTCACGCTCGAGCAGTGCCGGCACGCGTGCGACGCGCTCGCCGCAGACGGCGTCGACGGCATCCTTGCGACCGTGATCACCGATTCGCTCGAGGCGATCTGTGCGAAGTTCGCGCGGCTCGCGGCCTTCCGCGATACCGACCCAGTGATCGCGAAGATGATCGCCGGGTTTCATGTCGAGGGGCCGTTCATCAGTCCTGAGCCTGGGTTCGTCGGGGCGCACGCCCGCGAGCACGTGCGGCCCGCGACTCCCGAGGCGATGCGCAGGATCGTCGATGCAGCTGACGGATTGCTACGGCTCGTGACCCTCGCCCCCGAGCAGGATGCCGGCTTCGCGACGACGGCGTATCTTGCTCGGCATGGGATCACCGTCTCAGCCGGCCACACCGATGCCTCACTCGATCACCTCCGCGGGGCGATCGACGCCGGCCTGACAATGGTGACGCACCTCGGCAACGGCTGCCCCACGACGCTCGCCCGGCACGACAACATCATCCAGCGAGTGCTCGCCCTGCGCGACAGGCTCTGGATCTGCTTCATCCCGGACGGCGCGCACGTGCCGTTCTTCGCGCTCGCGAACTACGTGGCGCTCGTGGGGCTCGACCGCTGCATCATGGTGACCGACGCGATCTCGGCGGCCCGGCTCGGGCCAGGCATCCACGAGCTCTCGGGCGCTCCCGTCGAGATCGACGCGGCCGGCGTCGCCCGCCGACCCGGCTCAGCGAACCTCGCGGGCTCGACGGTCACGATGCCGCAGATTCGCACAAACCTCGCTCGTCACCTCGGCCTCGCCGAGAAGGACATCGCCCGGCTCATCGACAAGAACCCGCGCCGGGCCGTAGGGCTGCCCGGCTGACGATCTCGATTCAGGGCACTGCTCCACAGGTGGGCCGCGCTCACTCCGCCAGGATGGCTTTCACCTTCGAGGCGGCTTCGGCTTCGGCCTTGGCGAGCACGTCGGCGACCTTCACCGCCACGTGGCCGCGTCGCTTGCTCTCATCCGCCGCCTCCATAAATGCGAACAGTTCGATCGTCTCCGCCGGGGTGACGGGCGGCGTGCCCGTGTCGAAAAACTTCATGATCTCGACGAGCAGCGGCCGGTAGCCGTCGGTTGTCCCGACCGGGGCCGATCCCGTGGCACCGAACGCCGTGCCGCCGTAGCCGGGCTTGCCACCCCGCAACCCGCGAAATGTGCCGATCCGGTTTCCCTCCCACACGCCTACGACGAACTCGCCGTCGTGCATCGGCAGCCGGGTCACCTCGCGGCACCCAGTGCCCATCACGGTGAACAGGGCCTCGCAGCCGTGGATGCCATACCAAAAGAGATCGGGATGCGTGGGCTCGAGGGCGCATGGCGAAAACGTGTCGCAGCCCGTCACGGCCCCGAGCGAGCCGTTGCGCACCTTCTGCGTCGCCGCGGCGAACCGCAGCGATGATGCGCTGAAGCACGGCGTGCCGAAATGGTCCGCCAGCCGGTAGATGGCGATCGCATCGGCAAGCGAGCCCGCCACGGGCTTGTCGATGAACAGCGGCTTGCGGGCCCGCAGCACGGGCAGCGCCTGCTCCAGGTGCGGCCGGCCGTCGTTCGTCTCGAGCAGCACCGCATCGACCCGACGGACGAGTTCCTCGAGGTCGTCGATCACTTCCACGCCCAGTGCCGTGATCTTTTTCGTGTAGTCGGGCACCCGCGACACGCTGCTGGCAATGTCGGGGCTGCCCTTGGGATAGACGAGCGTGACGCGGCCGCCGGGAATACGCTGCGGATTGGCCTCCGCGTTGAGCATCTCGGTGAAGGCGAGACAGTGCGACGTGTCGAGGCCGATCATGCCGATCGTGAGCGGTTTCGCGCGTGCGGCGGGCTCACCCAGCTGCGCCGCGAGAAACGTGTAGGCGGCAGCCCGGGCCGCCGCAGGGAAATCGTGGCCGCAGTCGGGGTAAACGGCAGCGAGACGGTCCGCAGCCCTCTTGGCCTCGTAGGCCGGCTTGGCCGCGGCGATCGCCTCCTGCACCCCAGCACAGTCGAAGTTGTCGTCGTGCAGCGGAGCGTTCACGAACAGGCCGCGGGGAGCCAGGGCCGCGACCAGCTCTGGAAAGTCGAACGGCATGCGGGCTGGATCGCGGCCGAACTCGCTGGCGATCCGTGGCATGTATCGCGGGCTCGTCCATCCGGTGAGGTCGCCCTTCTTATAGTGCCGAAAGGGCGTGAACCCGCAGCTCGACACGATCGCCTTGAGGCGGTCGTCGAACACGGCCGTGAAGATTGCGTTGTGCCCGCCAAGCGAATGCCCGATGCAGCCGATGCGATTTGGATCGACCTGCGGCAGATCCACGAGCAGATCCACGCCGCGCATGTTGTCCCACACGGCCTTGAGCGACCCGCTCTGCCACCTGCGCGACGAGAAGTCGTAGGCGTGCTCGCCGAACGACGGATAGTCGGGGGCCAGCGTCACGAACCCGCGGCGGGCGAGCTCGAGCGCGGAGTGCAGGTTCGGCAGCCCTCCGAGCCCGGCCGGCTCGTCCTTGCCGATCGCGGTCGTCTGATGCAGGCAGAGCACTGCGGGCCGGCGGCCTCGCGCCGCCTCGGGCGGCAGAAACAGCCATGCCGACACCGTATCGTCGGCCTCCGTGGCGTAGCGGACCTTCCGGCGGATGAGGCCCCCGTCGAGTACCGTTTCGTTGAGCGTCTCGACGGCGAGCGGAGGCAATGCCGAGCGGCTCGGCAAGGGCCCCATCACCTGTTCGGCGGCCGCCCGCACCGACCGGGGATCACGGGCATCGGCCGGCGCAGAGGCAAGGAGCGCCAGGAGCACCAGCGTTCCCTGCTGCCTCATCCAATTCAGCATGATCGGCCTCTTGTTGCGTGCGTTGCAGGCGTGCGGCTCCCGGCTGCATGATTCACGGCGTGGCCATCAGGTAGGCGAGCAGATCCGCGACGCCCTGACGGTCGATCTGCTGCTCCAACCCCTCCGGCATGATCGACCGGCCGGTGCTCGAGAGCGACTCGATCTCCGACCGGGTGATCGTGTCACTGGCGTTCTCGCCACGTTTGAGCGTGATGCTCGTGGCAGTCTCCTCGGCGACCATGCCGGTGAGCGTGCGGCCGTCGTTGAGGACTGCCACGTAGTTCACGTAGAGCGGATTCACCTCGCGGTTGGGGTCGAGCATGTTGAGCAGGATCGCCTCGGCCCCGCGGGTCTTGAACGCGGCGAGGTTCGGCCCGATCTCGTAGCCCACGCCGTCCACACGATGGCACTGGGAGCAGTTCTTCGCGAACACGGCCTTGCCCTGCTCCGGATCCCCCGACATCGCGAGCGCCGGCTGGTAGGCGGCCAGCACCTCCTGCCGTGGGCTTGTTGCGACCCGCGCCGAGAGCCGCTCGTAGCGTTCGCGAATCGCCGGCTCCGGGCGCCCGGCAAGCTGCCTGATCTGCGCCGGGTCGAAGTCCGCCAGCGGCGCGCGGCCTGCCTCGACCGCATCGAGCAGGGCCACCACCCACGGCTCGCGGGTGAACAGGACACCGGCGGCAGCTGCTCTGACCTTCGGGCTCATGGTGGCCCAGCGTTCGAGCAGCCAAGCCCCAGCCTCCGCAGCCCCGGTCGCCACCACCGCATCGACCGCGGCACTCTGCACTGGCTGCGGCTGCCGGCTTTCGAGGAGCACGTCGAACGCCGCACGTGATTCCGCAAACGTGCCGAGCGACAACCGGCGGATTGCCGCGACGCGCTGCCCTTCCGCGGCGCCGTCGTCGAGCGCGGTCAACCGGGCGGCGTCGAGCAGCGCGGAGCGGGCGGCGGCAAGTGCCGGCGAGAGCGACGCCGCGTTCGGCTGCGTCGCCTTCGCTCGACCAGAGAAATATCCGACCAGCAGCCGCTGTGCCGCTACCGAGCCGGGGCCACCCAGGCTTGTGACCGCCTGCTCGACGGCGCCAGCGTCTTCTGGCTTCGCTTGCCGGCCGAGATGAAAACCTAAGCTTTCGATCGTCTGTGGGTCGGTAGCCAGGCCGTCGCTATCGCGGAGCTCAACGAGCGCCGCAAGCACGCGGGCTGCACCATCGGAAAGCGAGCTAAGAATGGCCGCCCGCGGATACGCCTCCGCGCCGTCGCGCCGGGCGAGATCGGCCAGCGCCCGGTCGCGGACGGGGCTCGATGGGAATTCGCCGAGCGAGAAGGCGAGCTGATACCGCACCCGGGGATCGGCATCGGCGGCGAGTTCCACCAGCGCGTCGAGCAGCGAGATGTCGCCCGCATGTCGCTCGGCGAGCCGCACGGCATGCTCGCGCACGCGCGGGTGGGGATCGCCGAGCGCGTGGAGCACGGTCGCGGCAGTGAGCCGGTCGAGGGTGGCCAGCACGTACATCGCGTGCATCCGCCCCTCAGGGAGCGACGCCTCGCGCACGAGCCGCTCGAGCTCCGGCACTGCGTCCGCAGGCCTCCGCTCGAAGAGGAGCCGGGCGGCCGTGTCGCGATGCCAGCCGTTGCGATGCTCGAGCGCGTGCACGAGTTCCGCCGTCGATAGCGCCGCAAGATCCGGCTGTGGCCGCTGGCGATACCCGTCGGGCACGAGCCGGTAGATGCGGCCACGGTTTTGGCCGCTCGTGAGGTCGAGCTGCTGCTTGATCTCCGGCGGAAAAGCCTTCGGGTGCTCGATCACCTCGCGATAGACGTCGAGGATGTGCAGCGTGCCGTCGGGGGCGTTGGCAAACTGCGCCGGCCGAAACCAGATGTCGCTCGAGGCCACGAGCTCCGACCGCTGATCGATCCGCCGGGCCTCGAGAAACGGCCCGCGGGCCGAGAGACGTTCACGATGCACGAGGTTGCTGCCCACGTCGCCGACCACGAGGCACTCGCGCATCTCGTCGGGATAGGCGTCGCCGCGACACGCCGTCACGCCGGTGGCGCCCGTGAAGTAGCCGGCCGCCCGGCCGCCCCCCTCGACGGGCCCGAGCTTCGGGTTGGCCATGCGCATCTTCGTGCGGAGTTCCCGCCACGCCTCGACGGGGCTCGCGCGAAACACCTCCGCAGCGCCACCCCCGACTGCGATCGAGCCGCGTGACGGCGGCATCGCGTGGAAGGGCGTTCGGGCAGCATAGCAGTCCTCGAAGAACACCATTTCCAGGGGCTGGCTGTTGCCGCTGACGAACTTGCGGCCCCAATCGTCGAACGACATCCCGTGCTGGAGGCAGCCACTCTCGGGCCGTAGGTCGAGCCGCCGTGGATCGAACGAGAAGTCGCGGCCGTTGAGGCTGACCGGCTGAAACTCCGGATCGTCGGGCCGCGTGACCTTCGCCCCCGACGAACTCGTCGCCCCGTGGACGCGACAGTCGAGGCTCCACCGCAGGCTGTTCACGAGCCCCTGCACGTTCGACCGCCCGAAGCCGGTAAACACCACACGCCGCTCGTCGGCAGCGCCGTCGCCATCGGTGTCTTTGAGGTACCAAATGTCGGGCGCCGCGCAGACGAACGCGCCGCCGTCGTAGCAGAGCACGCCCGTGGGCCACGACAGGCCTTTTGCAAACACGGTGCTCGTGTCGTAGCGGCCGTCGCCGTCGCGATCCGCGAGCATCCGCACCGCCCCGAGGTGGTCGTTTTCCTGCTCCGAATAGTCGATCATCTCCACGACGAACATCCGGCCCCGCTCGTCGTAGTCGACGGCCACGGGCGAGTGCACGAGCGGCTCCGCCGCGACCTGCTCGATCGAGTAGCCGGGAGCGACCGTGAACGTTTCGAGGGCGGCTGCAGGCTCGTGCGGAGCGACGCGGGGCAACGGCTCCACCGCCGCGGCCTCGGCACCGGCAGGCTTCGCGTCCGCTGCCGGTTCGACGGCGAGGAGGCCAGCCATCGCCCGCTTGATGATTCCTTCCGCCTCCGGCTTGCAGATCGCCACGCTCGGCTCGTAGCCGCCGGCAGGAAACTCCGCAGCCGGTGGGATGTAGCCAGTGGTGTTGTCGCCGTAGCCGGCCACCGCCACGAAGCGGTCGGGGCACATCCGCTGCGCGGAGAGCTGAAAATCGACGAGCGGCTCGCCGGGCAGGTGGAGGATGCGGGCGTTGCCGGCCTCCAGGCATCCGATCACGATCGGCTCGGTGCCGCGGTGCAGCGACGAGATCCGCATCGCGCTGCGATAGAGTTTTTGCACGGGCGACGCCTTCGGATCGCGAATCCGGTCGAGGCAGACCTTGTCGGTGAAGTCGGCGTCGTCGCGCCGTGGCAACACGACCTGCTCGGCCCGCCAGGCGACGCCCTCGACTGGCTCGTACGCCGTGGCTTCGATGGCGGCGGTCATGCCGGCGAGCAGGCGGTCGGCGAATGCCTGCCGGGCGGCGGGGGTGCCGTCGTTGTATTTCCCGACCGTGATGTCGCCGCCGCACCCCGTAAAATAGACCTGGAACACGCCCTCGCGGTCCTCCAGTGCCTCGCGGGCCATGCCCACGAAGTCGCTCGTCGCGAT
>JBMLMS010000357.1:0-4327 GCA_049243925.1 Pirellulales bacterium | reverse complement strand
GCATCGAGCCACTCCGGGTCGATGTGCGCGGTCGCGTCGCCATGCTGGGCGAGCAGCCGCTGGGCGTCGATGTCGGCCATCGGAGCGTTGTGCTGATGGAGCGTCTGCACGGCCACGTCGTCGGGTGAGCCGCCGACCGCCTCGGCGAGCCGGCGCCGCATCGAGAGGTGCGTGCCGTTGCTCACCATGCACCAGTCGAGGGCACAGAGCACCACGCGTTTGCCCCCCGACTCGAGCACCACGCCTTTGGCAAGCAGCGGCTCGGCCACCGTCTTCAGCGGATCGCCGCTGAAGAGCGGCTGCCCAAGCGGCGGCGTGATGTCGCACTCGAACGTGGCCACACGCGGCGGATCGGCCACCGGCGGTCGTGCCCACGCGGTGCAGACAATCACGGTAGCGACGCACCACGGCGCACACATCCAGGCCGCCCAGGCCGCGGGCCAGCGTCGCGGAGAACGTGGCGTGGCCAGGCAGGCAGCGCGGTGATCCTTCATGCACATGCTCTCCGAGTTGATGCACTCAAATTCTTCGATGCATGCCCCGCACCAGCCACGCACTTTTTTGTGCATAATGCCGGTGGCATAGTGCACAATCGCCCGATCGGTGTTTCCATCATGGTACATCTGCGGCATGCAGCGATTCGCCCTTTCGCGCCTCGTCGTCCATGCAGCGAGTGTCTCGCTCCTGGCGTGCATCGCGCTCGCGGAAAGCGGCCCCGGCGAGGCCGTCGTCGGACCGCTGCGCGATCTTGACAGTCACTGCCCATTCGAGCCGCCTGCCACCGCCGACGCATGGGCGCGACGAGCAGACACTCTACGCGACCAGGTGCGCGTGTCGCTCGGCCTGTGGCCGATGCCGGCGCTCGCGCCGCTCGCAGCGGATGTTCGCGGTCGAATCACCCTCGACGGCTACGCTGTCGAGAAAGTGACGTTCGAGAGCCTGCCCGGCCTGGTGGTCACGGGCAATCTCTATCGGCCCGACCCGCTCCCGCCTGGCCGCAAGGTGCCGGCCGTGCTCTGTCCGCACGGACATTGGCCGAACGGTCGCTTTCAAGATGTGCCCGCCAAGGAGGTGGCCGAGGCCCTGGCCAACGGCGGTGAACGGTTCGAGGCCGCCGCCCGCAACCCGATTCAGGCCCGCTGCGTGCAACTCGCCCGAATGGGGTGCGTCGTGTTTCAGTGGGACATGCTCGGCTACTGCGACAGCACACAGATCAGCCTCGAGCGGGTGCATCGCTTTGCCACGCAAGACCCCGCCACCGAGGTCACTGCCGACGGCTGGCTGCTCTTCAGCCCGCTCGCCGAGGCGCACTGCCAGTCGGTGATGGGGCTCCAGGCACTCATCGCGCTGCGGAGCGTCGACTTCGTGCTATCGCTGCCCGAGGTCTACGCCAAGGCCGTCAACGGTGACGGCTTTCTCTTCTATCCCGACCCGGGCAAGAAGCACGATCCCTGCCCGTCGATGCGGGCCGCCCTGATGCGAGACGGCTTCGAAGACTACGAACTCTTCTCCCTCGCCCGCTCGGCGGCGCAGGCACTCGCCTCGGCGGGCCCCACGCTGCCTCCGGCGAAGCAGGCAACGGCCGGCAAGTGGCTCGCGTCGGCCCGCCAGATCCTGGACGTCGAAGACACGATTCCCGCGACGAACCGCTTCTCCGAGGACGCGGCGACCTACGAAAACCGGCACCGCCGGCTGCTCCGGCTCCTCGAGACGCTGGACGAGGACGTGGCTCCATGACGATCACCGACCACACCCCGCCGTCAGGGCTTGCTGCGCGACTGCTCGCACGTGCGCCGGTAATGGGAGGGCGACATTCCGACGAACCGAGCCATCGCGGCCCGCAGGTGACGCTCGCTGGAAAATCCACACGTCTGCACGATCTCCCGGAGCGGCATGGGGTCGGGACGCGACAGCATTTGCTTCGCCCGATCGATGCGCAGCCGCATGATGTAGTCGTAGGGCGTGCAGCCGAAGGATTTCGCGAACTGCGTGTAGAGCCAGCGCCGCGACATGCCGAGCTCGCGCACGAGCGCCTTCGTTCCGAACGGTTCGGCGAGATGCTCCTGGATGTAGCGGATGCCCGGCGCGAGCTCCGGGCAATCCGTGACGAGCACGTCGGTCGAGCGGCGCTGCACGACGGGGCCGGGCGGTATCAACGTGTCGCACTTCGGAGGCCGTTCGCCCCGCATCAGGCGGTCGAGGAGCTCGGCGGCCACGTAGCCCTGCTGGAACCAGTCGCGCGACACGGAGCTGAGCGGTACTTCCGTCGACTCGCAGACGGTCAGGTAGTTGTCGGTGCCGATGACGCCGGCGTCGTAGGGCACCCGCAGACCGATCGCGCCGCAGATCTGCACGACCGCCGCGCCCAGGTAGTCGAAGGCCGCCATGATGCCCACCGGCGGCTTGAGCGTCTTCAGCCACTCCGCGACGGACTCTGTTCCCCGGCCCCAAAACATCATCGAATGCGCTTCCTGCTCGACGTCGATGGTTTCGCACGGGTATCCCGCCGCCCGGACGAACCGCTCGAACCCGCGCTGCCGCAGCTGCGAAAACCACAGCCCCTCGACCCCGAGAAACGCGAAGCGAGTGAAGCCGCGGTCGATCAGATGCTTGGCTGCGGTCTCCCCGATCGCCTCCTGGTCGGTCGTGACGCGAGGCACCGGCAGCCGTTCGATCGCGCTCGAAATGTTGACGACCGGCACCTTCAGCTGACGGATGGCCTGCGCCTTCTCGGGCGTGCCCACGTGGGCGATCACGCCGTGCCCCTTCCACGACCGCAGCCGCTTGAAGGCGGGCATGTCGACGTCGAGCTCGACGAATACATTCCAGTTGCCGCGCTCCTTTCCGTAGCGAACGACGCCCATGACCGTCGGATACGACTCCTGATCGGGCGCCAGCACGGCGACTTTCTTGGGGCTTGTACGCATGCGCGGTCGTCCGGCCGAGGCATCGAGGCGTGGCATGAAGCACGCTTGACGGTCACGAAAATTCGATCATAGCATCGGCATCACAGAAGGTGGGGTACCAGCCATGAGGAACATCCGAGAGCACATCATGATGAACATTTCCATCCATCCCGACCCGGCGGCCATGGGCCGCGCCGCCGCCGCCGAGGCAGCCGACGCGATCCGTGCGGCGCTCGCCGCGCATCGGCGCGCCCGAGTCGTCGTCGCCACGGGAACCTCGCAGTTGGAAGTGCTCGCGGCGCTCGCTGCGGCGGACGGCATCGAGTGGGGGCTCGTCGATCTGTTTCACCTCGATGAATACGCCGGGCTCTCCGACAGGCACCCCGCCAGTTTTCGCCGGTATCTGCGGGAGCGGTTCGTCGAGAAACTGCCGCGCCAGCCCGGATCGTTCGAGTGGATCGATGCGGAGCGCGACCCGGACCAGGAGTGCAAGCGGCTCGCCCGCGTCGTGCCGGACGGTCCGTTCGACGTGTCGCTCGTGGGGATCGGCGAGAACGCGCACCTTGCGTTCAACGATCCTCCGGCGCACTTCGATGCCACTGCTCCGTACCTCGTCGTAGATTTGGACGAGGCCTGCCGTCGCCAACAGGTGGGCGAGGGCTGGTTTCCCTCGCTGGCCGCGGTTCCCACCCAGGCGATCTCGATGTCGGTGCCCCGCATCCTCGCCACACGCACGATCATCTGCTCGGTTCCCGACGCGCGAAAGGCGGAGGCGGTGCGAAACTCGGTCGAGGGTCCGATCTCCCCGACCGTGCCCGCCTCCATCCTGCAGACCCACGCGGATTGCAGAATGCACCTCGATCGGGCGGCTGCATCGCTGCTCGCGAGCAGCTGAGAGCACGCGTTTTCCCGACGCTGCGCTCACAAACCCCCACTGAGAGCGCCGATCCCCCACGGGCTGGGCATTGGCGGGTCTGATACCCTTTTTTGGGTAGAGCCGGCCAAGGCCTCGGCGGGCGGGATTTTTATGAAGCTCTTCACGACGATCCTGCTCCTCGCGTGCAAGTTCGTCGTGCTCTCCGCCGCACACGCGGCCACGACGACGTACACGACGGCCTGGAGCGGCGGGGTGATCGCCCCGGGCGACACGGCGGTCGTCGAGAACGGCGGAAGCATCACCGGCAACGTCACGGCCGACGGCACGCTGCAGTTCAACCAGACGACGTCGCTCACGGTCACGAGCACGATTTCAGGGACGGGGGGCATCAGGCTGACGAACTCGGGAACGGTCGCACTCGCCGGGGTGACGTCCGGCACGGGTCGCTATGACCTTTCGATCGTCGCGTCCGCCGGGGAACTGGCCATCGGGAGCACCGGCACGAACGGGTTGATCCTCGGCACAACGGGCACCGGATCGCTCG
>JBMLMS010000356.1:0-8932 GCA_049243925.1 Pirellulales bacterium | reverse complement strand
TGTAGGGCTCGTAGATGCGGTCCTTGTTCACCCAGAGATCGCGATTGGGCCAGTCTTCGAGCTGCAGGGGCTCCCGAGGCACGTCGAACGGTTCGGGACGGTGCGACAGCGATTCGAGGCCCGGTGTGCGGCCGAGTTCGAGCAGATAGCGGATCAGGTCGCGCCGCTGCTCCTCGGGGAGCGATGTGAACACATTCACCGGCATGAGCGAGCCGACGTCGGTTCGCTCCTCGATGTCGGCCGGCATGATGACATGGGTTTTCCCTGTGGCATCGACGAGCGTGACTGCCTCGGCTGTCTCCGTCTTGATGATCCCCTGCACAACGCGGCCATCCGCGAGCGTGAACGCATAGGCGCGATACTCGGGCTTCACGGCCCGCGATGGCCAATAGACCGACTCGACGATCTCTTCAGGCGAAAGGCACTTCGCAATGGTGGTCAGTTCGGGCCCGACGGCTCCCCCATGCCCGGCGACCTTGTGGCACGCCGTGCATCCGCTCGTGGCCACGCTAAACACGCCGGCGCCCCGCCGTGAATCGCCGTTGGCCAAGGCATCGCGAAGGGTGTCTGCCACGAAGGCTGCACTCCACTCGCGCGGCACCGCCTGCTCCGCCAACGCACCGGCATGGAGTACGACTGCGAACACAATCACGGGAATGCGCAGTCTGGTACAACGGGTTAGTCGCATGGCAAAAGCATATGCCGTCACGGTCGGAGCCGGCTTGTCCGCGGACGGCAGGGAATGGAAGCAGACCGGCGTTCAGGCCACAGCCGTCGCGCGATCGTCGGGAATCCTCGTGGTCCTCAGCAGGAGCCGCCCATGAAATCATCCCACGATTTGCGGCCGCTCGATCCAGTCGCAGCAGGCATCGCTGGACTGCTTGACCAGATCGAGGGAGTCCAGTGTTGGATCAAGGACCGCGAGGGGCGCTATCGCTGGGTCAACCGTGGATTTCTCATGAACTACGCGCTCGAGCGGATCGAGCAGGTCGTCGGACGCACCGATCACGATCTGTCACCAGCCCACCTGGCTGACCAATACAGGGTGGACGACGACCGGGTGCTGGGGGGAGAGCCTTTGGATGGCCGGATCGAACTCGTCTGCCGTTTCGATCGGACCGCCGTCTGGTCGCTGACCACGAAGAAACCGATTCGTGACGTCAGTGGCACGATCATCGGCACGCTGGGCATGACGCGGGTGGTCGATTCCGACGTCGTGCACGCCGGCGGCGAGGACGCATCGCTCGGCGTTGTTCTCGTGCATATGCGGCGCAACTTCGCGGAGCCCCTTTCCAATGCCACGCTTGCGCAGATCGCCGGCCGCTCCGTACGGGCTTTCGAGCGGATGTTTCGCCGACAGATGCAGGCGACGCCGCAGCAGTTTCTGCGGCGATTGCGGCTGCGGCTCGCCTGCCGCGAGTTGACAGCGGGCCGTAGTTCACTGACCGCCATCAGCGCGGCCCACGGCTTCTGCGACCAGAGCCACTTCGTCCGAGAGTTCCGCCGCGAATTCGGCATGACACCAGGGGACTACCGCAGCCAGCAGGCCGGTGCCGCTCATCGCCGCTGAACGCCCCGGGCGGAGCACTGGAATCGGCTCCACACGGTTAGGCCAACGCCCCTGGCCATCCCGGCTGCCAGGTGTCTTCCATACGCGGAAACCGGTGCCGCAGGGCTATGTAGTCCTCGACCATGCTCCGGATCCGCGGCTGCAGGCAGGCCTGATAGGCCGGGTCGGAAATCGGCTCCAGGGGCAGCAGGTAGAAGTGCCATGTCGGCTTGCGGGCCGCGCTGTGATACCCCATGTGCAGAGTCCGCCGCGGCATTGGCATCCCTGCGTTGTAGCCGCGGTGAATCAGGTTGTTGTTGTAGAGCAGGGCGTGGCCCGCAGGAATCTTCACGGGGATGCCGCCCGGCATCACCGCATCGGTCGGCGCGTAGTGCTTCGAGCCACCGAACGCGGCATCCTCTTCGGGTGTATTGGGACGATGGTGGCTGCCGGGCACCACCCACAGACTCTGCTCCTCGTAGAGAGGCAGATTGATCTGCACGCTGTTGTGCGGCCACAGCGGTGAAAAGAGTTCATCCCGGATCTCTGCCTGTGGAATCTGGATCACGTCGCGGTGCCAGCCGAGGCTGTAACCAACGCCAGGGTTGGTCGCGAAGATCGACGCGTTGTTGATGATCGCGTGTGGCCCGAGCAGTTCCTCCACGATCTCGAGCACCGCAGGGATGTGGTAGGCATGCAGGATCGAAGTGGCTCGGGCGGAGCCGAGCATGTGGATGTAATACTGTTTCGGGCGGGTGCCGAACGACTCGAGTGGGTCGCCGAGGTGCTGCATCGACGAGCACGCCACATCGTCGGACGATGTTCCCTTGGCCGGATCGAGCAAGTCCGCCAGCAAGCGGCGAAATTCTTCGACCTCAGCGTCGGTGAGAACCTGCTCGAGCACGAATCCATCGCGGGCAAACTGTTCCTGTCTCGGGGTCATCATGAGGCTCCTGGAGGGACGGGGTCTGACTGAACCATGACCGTGCGACCACTGGCGGCGGACTCGAGGCCGGCCTCGAGGACGGAGATCACCTGCAGGCCGTCGCCGAAGTCGGGGTGAATCGGGCCACCGGTGTGGATGGCGGTGACGAAGTCGGCAACCGCATGCACGAATGTGTGCTCGTAGCCGATCGTGTGTCCCGGCGGCCACCAGCGACCGGCGTAGGGGTGGCAGGCTTCCGTGACGAGGATGGTGCGAAACCCACGGGCATGCTCGGGGTCGTTCCGCGAGTAGAATTCCAGCTCGTTCATCCGCTCCAGGTCGAAGCCGAGACTGCCCTCGCTGCCATAGATCTCGAAGCGATTGCGATTCTTGCGGCCGGCCGCGAAGCGGGTAGCCTCGAAGGAACCGATCGCACCGTTGGCAAACTGCACATGCATCAGTGAGGCGTCCTCCACGGTCACCGTCCCTCGGGCCACGGAACCGGTGCTCTCGCCAGCCGAGAAGGTCGCGGCCCCGGCTCCCGGGAGCGGCCGCTCACCGATGAAGCTGGCCGTCAGACAAGAGACGGTCTCGATCCTGCCCACGAGAAAATGGGCCAGATCGACACTATGCGAGTTGAGGTCGCCGTGCGGGCCCGACCCGGCATGCTCCTTCTGCAGGTGCCAGGTGAGCGGAAACACCGGATCGATGATCCAGTCCTGCTGATACGTCGCCCGCCAGTGAAAAATCCGCCCGATCCGGCCGTCGTCGATGAGTCTCTTTGCCAGCTGGATCGCCGGAACACGGCGATAGTTGTGGTTCACATAATGACAAACCCCGGCACATCGTGCGGCCTCGAGCATCGCCTTCGCGTCGGCCCGTGTGAGCGCTAGAGGCTTTTCACAAAAGACATGCTTGCCGGCCCGTGCCGCGGCAATCGCTACCTCTGCGTGCAGCGCCGGTGGCACGGCAACGTCGATTACGTCGATGTCGTTGCGGGCCACGAGCGCCCGCCAGTCGGTCTCCACGCTCTGCCAGCCCCAGCGGCGGGCGAACTCCGCTGCTGCCGCCGGGTCGCGTCCGCAGGCCGCCCGCAGCTCGATTGGCCTTGGCACGTCGAAGAACCGCGGAGCCTGCGACCAGGCGTTGGAGTGGGCCCGGCCCATGAAGCTCGTGCCAGCGATGCCGATCCGTAGCGGACGAGGATCAGGCATGAGTCCGCTCCGCGACCGTCAGCCGCTTCAGGTACGCCACACTGCGTTCGACCATTTCGTCTTCCCGGCCGAGCCATCTCGCTGCTGGCATGTCGGTCTCGAAAGCCAGAAGCCCGCGATACCCCGCTCGGGCCAGGATGGCGATGATCGCATCGATCTCAACGAGCCCCTCGCCGGCTGCGACACAGGCGAAATAATTCCAGGCGCGGACGCTTCGGCCCTTCACAGGCTCGATGTCCTTGATGTGGGTGGCGAGCACGTACGGCGCGAGCTTCTCGGTCGCCGCGACGGGGTCGTCGAGCACGCGGAGGAAGTTGGCCGTGTCGAGAGTGACTCCGAAGAACGGCGAATCGACTTCCTCGACAAGCCGCAGAATCTCGTCGGCGTCGTAGTCGATGTGGTTTTCGATGGCCAACGAGACGCCCTCGCTGGCAGCCACCCGTACCGCCTCCTTCAGCCAACCGCTGATGATTCGTAACTGCGGCTCGTGCGGCTCGTGGACGAAGCTGAAGCTGCTTCCAACCACCCGCATCACTGTCGCGCCGATAGCCCTGGCGTGGCGGATGTGGAGAATCATGTCGTCCCTGGCCAGCAGATTCCGGCCCGCCTCCAGGCCGTCGGGATGGCCCCAGGCATAGACGCGGTCGAACTGATAGGCATCGAGCCGCGCCCGTACGTCGGCGAGGTAGCTCGCATCAAAACTGGGGAAAAAGCACGACTCGAGGGAGATGCCTTCGCAGCCCAGTTCACGCGCCCGGTCGATCACCCGATCCATCGTGAGGGAGTCGGCCGGTGGCTGCTGCTCTGGGTAGACGTCACCGAGGAAGCGGTGGTAGCAGTAGCTGTCGATGCCGACTTTCATGAGTCACGGTTCCCGGGTGGAAGGACCCCGGTGACTCTAAGAATCTCCCGCACCCGACGCTTGTGCGGGTGCGGCAGAGAACGTGATAAAAGCGGCACGGGCAGCATGGAAGCGACGAACGCTTCCCAGGCCATCCCGTCACATCGGCGGGATCACGCTCGGGCGGTGGTCGGCGAGCGTCCCGCCCTCGTTGACCTCCGCTGCGATCATGGCAGCGACGTCGCCATTCGATCCTGCTGCAGCGCGAGCAGCCCGATGATCACTGCGGGCCGGGCAGCACGATCCATCGCCGGGCATTCTGCCACGGCGCAGGCACCGCGCCATTCACAGCGGAGGGCATGGGATTCGAACCCACAACCCCTTTCGGGGCATCTGATTTCGAGTCAGACCGCTGGCCAATTCGCTTACCCTCCGAATTGCCCTCGCAAATGTAGAGACGAGGCCGTCCCCGCTCAAGTTCGGTGCCTCGCCGCCGCGGCGATCCGACCCTTGAAGGGGGCAAATCCCAGGGGTAGTCTTCCCGAGCCTTCCCCCGAACGCCCCCGCCCGAGCCGCATGAACGCCGCCGCACCTCACGAATCCGCCGACACCACGCCCTTCCTCGCCATCACCGGCGGCACCGGCCTCCTCGGCTCCTATTTGGTTCGCGACCTCCTCCTGGCGGGCCGCCACCTCGCCCTGATTGTCCGCCGCGATCGCAAGAAGTCGGCAGCCACGCGTGTCGAAGCCCTCGTCCGCCGTTGGGAGGAAGCGCTCGACACGTCGCTGCCCCGGCCCGTCGTGCTCGAAGGCGACCTCGCAGAGCCGCTCTGCGGGCTCTCTGAAGAAGACCGCCACTGGATGCATTGGAACTGCTCCGAACTGCTCAACAACGCCGCATCACTGAGCTTTCGGGGGAGCGACCGGGCCGCGGAACCGTGGCTGACCAACGTCACCGGCACCTCCAACACGCTCGCCCTCGCCCGGGAGGTCGGCATCGAGCACTTTCACCACGTCTCCACCGCCTATGTCTGCGGCCTGCGCACAGGCACGGTGGCGGAAGACGACCTCGACGTCGGCCAGGCCTTCGGCAACGACTACGAGACGAGCAAGTGCGAGGCGGAAAAGATGGTGCGAGAGGCGGGCTTCGCCTCGGCCACCGTCTACCGGCCCTCGATCATCGTGGGCGACTCCCAGACGGGCTACACATCCACCTACCACGGCTTCTTCGCCGGCCTGCGGCTGGGCCACACGTTGCTGACGCGGGTGGTGAAGGGCTCGACGAGCGGCTCCGCCCTGCTCTCCCTGCTCGGTGTGAACCTGGCCGACCACAAAAACTTCGTGCCTGTCGACTGGGTGGCCGAGGTGATCGCCCACGCCGTGCAGACTCCCGAGGCCCGCGGCCGCACCTTCCATCTCACGCATCCCGATCCGCTGTCGATGCACACCGTCGGCCGGGTGATCCAGGAGGCCGTGGAGACGTTTTCCGTGGCGGCATCGCCACACGATCCCGACCTCTGCGACGAACAGTGGTTCGCCGACAATCTTCGCAGCCAACTCGACGTCTACCAAAGCTACTTCCGCAACGACCCTGTCTTCGATCGGCGGCACACCGACGCCATCGCCGGCCACATCCCGTGCCCGCCGCTCGACGACGCCACGCTCCTGCGGATGTCGCAATTCGCGATCGATTGCGATTTCGGCCGCCGGCCGGCCCGAGCAACCGCCCCGACGGCCTCGGCCACCTGACGCGGCACGACCGAGGCACCGCGGGGAGGTGGTAGGCGTATGACGTTCTCCCTTCCGCTCACGCCGTTCGAGGAATACGCCCTTCGCGACGGAACCGCCTCGCATCCGCTCGAGTTTTTCTATCGGCTCACGTTCGACGGCACGCTCGATGGGGCAGCCGTCGCCGCGGCGGCGGCCGAAGCGTTTCGCCGGCATCCGCTGCTCGCGGCGCGGATCGACGAACGGCCCGGCTGCACGCCGCGATTCATGGCGGCCATCGCCGGCCCCACGGTCGTCGTGATCGACGGCACGGAGGGCCTGCCGCCGATCCCCGCGCTCGATACGGCTCGCGGCCCGCTCGCACGGCTGCTGATCGTCGAACGCGCGGACGAGGCGACCGACATCCTCGCCCAGTTTCATCATGCCGCCTGCGACGGGCTCGGCGCGCTCGCATTTCTCGCCGACTTCTGCGCGGTCCTCGATGCGACGCTCCGTGGCGACCGCCTGCCCGCCGACACGGTCGATCCGCTCCTCTTGCGCGGTCGCGGACGCTACGGGCTCGACTCCTGGAAGCTCCTGCGCTCGCTGCCTGCCCAGGCCCGCGGGCTGGAGGGAGTCTGGAAGTTCCTCCGCAATCGACCGGTGCAGCTCGCAGCGGTCGCCACCGACGAGCAGCCATCGCGCACGCATCGGCTGCAGCGCGCCTCGGCCGAGTTTTCCGGCGACGACGTCCGCGGCCTCCGCCGCGCGGCGACCGCCGCGGGCGTCTCGCTCAACGAGCTCGCTGCAGCCGCGCTCCTGGAGGCAATCCACGACACCCTGCCGTCCTCCACATGGAGCCACGCCCGCGACCGGGTGCGGCTCTCGATCCCGATCAACATGCGGCGGCCTGCCGACCGCCGCATGCCGGCCGCGAACGTGGTGAGCATGGTGTTTCTCGACCGTGCTCGGGCCGAGATCGCCGCGCCGACGCTCGCCGCATCGCTCCACGACGAGATGCAACTGATCAAGCGACTCGGGCTCGGGATGACGTTCCTCTTCACGCTGGCCGCAGCCCGCTGCCTGCCGGGGGGCATCGCGGGGCTCGTCGCCGATCGCTCCACGGCCGCCACGGCACTCTTCACCAATCTGGGGCGGATTTTTTCCCGAAGCACGGAGCACCGTGGCGGCTGCGTGCGGGCTGGCCCGTGCCGGCTCGTCGCCGTCGAACCGCTCGCACCGTTGCGGCGTGGCACCGCGCTCGCGATGGCCGCCGTCGAGTACGCCGGCACGCTCGTGTTCACCCTCCGCACCGATCCGATTACCGTCGACGCCGCCACGACGGTCGCCCTCCGCGACGCGTTCGCCTGTCGGCTCAGTCACCGCCTGCCTGCCGAAGCCACCGAGCCTGCGCGGGCGCGCGAGATCGTCGTCACCGGAGCCTCCGCATGACGCTCGATCTCATCTGCATGACCTCGCTCATCGTGATCACGATCACGCAGGTGGTGCTCGTGGGCTGGTTTGCATCGATCTGCCGCCGCGGTGCCGGCTCGCCTCCCGCCGACGCCTCCTGCTTGGCACCAGCCCGCGTGATCCTCTGTCTGCGTGGCTCCGATCCTTTCTTGGGCGACACGATCCGCGCCGCCGTGGCCCAGGACCACCCGAACTACGAACTCCGCGTGGTCGTCGACTCGCGCGACGATCCAGCCTGGGCCGAGGTGGAGGCGGCGCTGGCGACGGCCAATCCGCGGTGCCGCGTGATCGTAGAGCCGCTCGAACAGCGGCCCGCCACATCGAGCCTCAAGTGTGCCAGCCTGCTGCAAGGGCTGCGCGACGCAGAGCGCGACACGGCAATGGTGGCCTTGCTCGATGCGGATGTGGTTCCCGCTCCCACATGGCTCCGCACCCTCGGCACCGCGCTTGCCGCCGAGGGCTGCGGCGTGGCCACGGGCAATCGCTGGTATGCACCGCCCGATCGTGAGCTCGGCTCCTGGGCCCGCGCCGGATGGAATGCCGGCGCCCTCGTGCAAATGGTGTGCTTCGGCATTCCCTGGGGCGGAACGCTCGCCGTGCGCAGCAGCCTGCTCGAATCGGCCGGGCTTCGCGCCAAGTGGGCGACCGCCTTCTGTGAAGACACGCTCCTTTCCGCCGCCCTCGCCGGCACGGGATGGCATGTGCGGTTCGTGCCGTCGCTCATCGCCGTCAACCGCGAGAGCGTCACGCTCGCAGCGCTCGTGCCCTGGATCACGCGGCAATTGCTCACGGCCCGGCTCTACCATCCAGCCTGGCCCGTCGTCGCCGCGTTCGGACTCTCGGCACCCCTGGCGGTGATGGCTACAGCCCTCGCGATCGGCCTTGCACTCACCCGGGGCGACGCCGCAGCCGCCGCCGGCCTCAGCACGTGCCTCGCGCTGTTTCTCACCTCGCTGCCCACGCTCTTTCTGTGGATCGAACGCGTGGTGATGCAGACGGTCGGCACACGGCGAGACACCGCCGCTCCGCCGCTGGCCGACGCCGTCCGCGGCACGTTCTCGGCACAGGCCATCTACGGCAGCGCGATCCTTCGAGCCCTCGCACTCACATCCACGCAGTGGCGCGGAGTGACGTATGACATCGGCGGGCCGTTCGACATCCGCCTGGTCGCCGACGCCGACGCACCGGCCACCACCCCTCCCGCCCCACTCCATTCGATCTGA
>JBMLMS010000355.1:0-2252 GCA_049243925.1 Pirellulales bacterium | reverse complement strand
TCGGCCGTCGGCATGTCGGTGGCCGGCAGAAAGTGTACATGCGTACCCTCCCGCATCAAGCCCCCGCGATCGCGATCCGCGTCTTCGAAAAGAGCTGCGTCCCCTTTTTCAGAAGTTCTCGCGCAGCGTGCCGCCGATCACAAACCGCGCGGCCGCATCGATATGCTCGGGCTCGGTCGTTTCACTCTCTGCCAGGTCGGCCGCCGTGCGGGCCACCTTCGCCAGCCGGTCCATCGACCGCGTGGAGAGCGTGTTCGCGTCGATCGTGGCCTTGTAGTGCGCAAGCGCCGCGGGCGAGAGCCGGCAATAGTCGATCACTGATCCGCCAGGGATCGCGGCGTTGAATGCGATCTCCGTGCCCTGAAACCGCTCCCGCTGTCGCGCTCGGGCCGCCTCCACCCGTGCCCGCAGCTTCGGCGACACTTCGTCCTCCGTCGGTGCAAACCGTTCATCGGTCGTGAGCGGCTTGAGGGTCACCTGCAGATCGATGCGGTCGGAGATCGGGCCGCTGATCTTCGCTTGGTATTTCTTCACGTCGGCGGGCTTGCAGCGGCAGCGGTCGGTGCCGAAGAAGCCGCACGGGCAGGGGTTCATCGCGGCCACGAGCGTGAACCGGCAGGGATACGTGAAGCTGCCGCCCACCCGCGTCACGGTGATTTCGCCCGATTCCAGCGGCTGCCGCATCGCCTCGAGCGTCGACGACGCGAATTCCGCGATCTCGTCGAGAAAGAGCACGCCCAGATGGGCCATCGTGATCTCGCCCGGCCGCGGCATTCCCGTCCCGCCCCCCACGATCGATTGCTTCGACGCCGTGTGATGGATCGACCGCATCGGCCGCCGCGTCACGGCCTGGCCATCTTTCTCGAGGGCGCCCGAGGCCGAGTAGATCCGTGTCAGCTGCACCTTCTCGGCGTCATTGAGCCGCGGCAGGATTCCCGGCATGGCGCTGGCGAGCAGCGACTTCCCTTCGCCGGGCGGTCCGATCAGCAGGAGGTTGTGGCCGCCGGCCGCCGCCAACAGTGCGGCCTCCTTGGCAGTCTCCTGGCCGCGGATCTTCCCGAAATCGACCGACCGCTCGACCACGCTTTCAAACACGATCCGCTGCTTGAGCGCGTTTTCGAGCGTGCGACGGCCGGCAAAAAACTCCGTCACCTCCGAGAGCAGGCTCACCGGATACACGCCGCAGCCTTCGTGCCCCGGCTTGGCCAGGATCAGGGCGGCTTCCTTTTCGTTCCCGGTCGGCACGATCAGCTTTTGACCGGCCTTGGCCATGTAGGCCAGCGACAACACGCCGGGCACGCGGCGCACCTCGCCGTGGAGGCCCAGCTCGCCCACCACGATGTAGTCGCCTTCCTTGTGGTCAGGCAGATCGGGCAGATACCCGGCGGCCTGCAGCATGATGATGGCCAGGGGCAGGTCGAGCCACGTGCCGTCCTTGGGAACGTCGGGCGGCGTGAGGTTGATGAGGATCTCGACCTTCGGGTCGGGGATGCCGGTGGCCCGAAACGCTCCGCTGATGCGGTCGAGCGCCTCGCCGACCGCGCCCTTCGCCATGCCGCTGATCTTCACGGCCTTGCGCCACGGCAGACCGTCTTCTTCGACGTTCATCGCCCGGGCTTGGATTTCGATCGTGAGCCCATCGAGGCCCACGAGCACCGCGCCGTTGAGCGTGTGGCTGCGGTCGAGCAGGCGGACGAGCTGGTTGTCGGGGATGGTTTGCCAGAGTGTGCCGGGGCTGGACTGTGACATTGGAGGCCTTCTCCCGGGGGAAACCGCCACGGGGCATGACACCCCGCGGCCGCGGGGTATTCTAGGGGCGATCCGAAAGGTTTTCCATTTTTCCAATAAGGAACGATGAGATGGCAACAAAGGTGAGAAGCATCGCGTTGGTATGGCTGCTAGTAGCTTCTTGCTCGGCTGCCGATAGCGACACCACCAAGGCAATCCGGGCGGTGCTCGACGAACAAGCTGCTTCGCAAGTCAGCGCCTATGCTCAGGCCCTCGCCGGCCAGATCGAAGCCGCACGGAAAGCGGAAGAGCGGTTGAAAGCTCTTGTCGTCGATTTTGCCAACACGCCGGGTGAAGCCGAAGCAATCAAGGCACGCAACGCCGCCGTGACGCAACGGGAGCAGCTTGAGGCAGTGCAGAAAGCTGCCGCCGGCCCCACAGTCAATCTGGCGGAACTGCAATTGCTCGTGAAGCAGCTGAAGGAAGAAAACGGAAACTACAAGAAAGCCGACGACAAACGCCGT
>JBMLMS010000354.1:0-11945 GCA_049243925.1 Pirellulales bacterium | reverse complement strand
GAATCGGCTGACGGTGTTTCGGCAGAGCGGATTTCCCTTCTTTTCCCCCGCCCTTCCCTCCAGACACGTCGCCTGATCGCAGGCTTGTGAGCGCAGTCGCGACCGTTCGCCCGGCTTGCGGGGAACAGGAACATGCGACACGACGCGCGGAAGATGCGGGGCGGGCTGCGGGCTGGACGGGGCGGCTGGTGGGCCGGGGCGGCAATCGCCCTGCTCTGCCTGCTGGCGGCAGGGCCGGCGAGTGCGAACCCGGTCGTGCGATTCACGATCAGCGGCGCGTCGTTCGACGTGTTGCTCTATCAAGACACCGCTCCGATTACCGTGGCCAACTTTCTCCGCTACGTGGACGCGGGTGAATATGCGGGCACCGTGATCCACCGCAGCATTCCGGGCTTCATCTGGCAGGGGGGCGGATTCGACCTTGCCGGCGATCCCCCGCAGGCGGTGCCGATCCCTACGTTTGCGCCGATCGCGAACGAATTTGGTGCCTCGAACATCCGCGGCACGATCGCGATGGCGAAAACACCTGAGTTCGATGAATCCGGTAATCCCATCCCGGGCGGCGGCCCCGATAGCGCCACGAGCCAGTGGTTTTTCAATCTCGCCGACAACTCGGCGAATCTCGACAACCAAAACGGTGGCTTCACCGTGTTTGGCGAGGTGGTGGGCACCGGCATGGACGTGGTGGATCTGGTCGCCACGCTGCCGACCGGCGATTTCTCAGCGGACTTGGGCTTCTACGGCAACAACTTCACGAACACGCCGTACTACGTGCCCGAGGGCGGCGGACCGACGGCCCTCGTGGTGGAGAGCATTTCGGTCGTACCCGTTCCCGAGCCCGCCACGTTTGCCCTCGCGCTCTCAAGCCTCCTGGGCCTCGCCGCCCTCCGCCGCCGCATGTAGCGACGGAGCTCCAGCTCTGTGCTTTCGACAGGTCTACGTGCTCCGACAGGCCTGAAGGCCTGTCGCTACGTCAGGCGGTGGCAACCGGGACCGTCGCCCCACCTATGCACATTATGTGTATATCCGTACACTATTCTCATGTTTTCTCGCAACGAATTTCGGATCTCCGATCACGCACTCGTTGAAATGGAGCGCCGCGGACTCGAAGTAACCGCCGTCGAGCAAGTCGTCATCGACCCCGAGCAGGTCGTGGCGGTTCGTTCTGGGAGAATTGTTTGCCAGTCACGGGTAGAATCCGGGAGCCGTCTTCTAAGGGCCATCGTCGACATTGACCGTCATCCCGCCGTGGTTGTGACTGCTTACAAAACGAGCAACCTGCGAAAGTATTGGCAACAATCATGAAAGTCATTTACGACAAGGACACCGACACCCTGTCGGTCGTATTTGCCTCGGGCGACGTCGTCGAGAGCGACGAGGGCACGCCTGGGATCATTCTCGATTATGGGCTCGGCCGTACGCTGCTCGCCGTCGAGATCCTCGACGCTTCTGATCGGATGACGATTCCCGATCACGTCGATTTCGAAATCGCCGCCACGTAGCGACGGAGCTCCAGCTCTGTCGATCCGACAGGCATGGGATCCCCACACGATGCCATGCTTGCCGCGATCAATGCCCGGCGATAGCATTGTGAACAGGTGTTCAATACGCTCGAGAGCTTCCCCATGGCTGTTGCCGTCACACTGCCTGCCACGTTGCGGACGGATGCCGATCGGACGGCGATCATCGAGACGATCGACGCACTCGTCGGCCGGTGGCCCGTCGAGCGGGTGATTCTGTTTGGCTCGAAGGCTCGCGGCGACGACGAACCGGAGAGCGATATCGACTTGCTCGTGATCACGTCGGCCCCGGTCGGGCGCGACGAGGAAGACGCGATGCGGGATGCCGCCTGGGATGCGGGCATGCGATCCGGAAAGGTGATGCAACTCGTCATCCGGTCGCACGAGACCTGGTGGCACGGCATCGACCAGGCAACGCCGCTGCGACTGCAGATCGACGTGGACGGGATCGAGGTCTTTGCCCGATGACCGGAGAAGAAGCCCGCGACAAGACCGTGGCGGCTGAGCTGGCTTTGGCCGACGAGTGCCTTGCTGAGGCCCGCTATGCCCTGCAGGGAGGATTCCATCGACTCGTGCGCATCCGCTGCTACTACGCCTGCTTTCACGCCGCGACGGCGGTGTTTGCCCAGATGGGACTGGCATTTCGAAAGCACTCGGGGCTCCTGTCGGCGATCGATACGCAGTTGGTACGGCCCGGTAAGTTGCCCTCCGAATACACCGCGATCATTCGTCGACTCCACGAATCTCGCTTGCGCAGCGACTACGGCGACGCGGCACCTGTGTCCGCAAGCGACGCCCAGCAGTCACTCGCCGACGCTGAGCGGGTCGTGACGATGCTCCGCCGATTGCTGACAGGCCCGTAGCGACCGAGCTTCAGCTCTGTCGATCCGACCGGTGTACGTGATCCGACAGGCCTGGAGGCCTGTCGCTACACTGAAGGCATGATCAGACGTTGTTTCTTGATCGTGGCTGCCTTGGCTGCTCTCGCAGCCGCGCCGGCGGACTGGCCGCGGTGGCGCGGGCATCAAGGGAATGGCCAGGGGGGCGATGTCTCGCTGCCTCGCGACTGGGCCGCTGTCAGCTGGGCGTGGCAGGCCGCGCTCCCTGGCAGCGGGCACGGCTCGCCCGTGGTGGCTCACGGCGGCGTGTATAGCGCGGCGGCCGACGAGGCGGCAGGCAAGCGATTTCTCACCTGCCACGATGCTGCCACGGGCGCCCTGCGCTGGCAGCGGGAGTTTGCCGGGCCGATCGAGCCGCATCACGCGCAGAACAGCTCGGCCTCAAGCACCGTGGCTGCGAACGATGACGGCGTGGTGTGGCTCTGGGCCACGACCGACAACCTGCGCGTGGAGGCAATCTCGCACACCGGCGAACCTCGCTGGCACGCCGACCTCGGGCCGTGTGCGTGCGAACACGGCTTCGGGGCGTCGCCCACGGTGTGGCGCGATCTCGTGATCGTGCCTGTGGATCAGGATGGCCCGAGCGCGATCGTGGCGCTCGATACGAAGACCGGCCGCGAACGCTGGCGCACCGCACGCAAGAGCGCGAAGGCTTCGTATTCCACGCCGCTCGTGATCGAATCGGAGACCACGCCCCAGCTCGTGGTGACCAGCCAAGCCCAGGGCTTCACCGGGCTCGACCCAGCCACCGGCCGAGTGCTCTGGGAAACCCCCTGCTTTCCACGCCGCACGGTGGCTTCGCCGATCCTCGCCGGAGGCCGCGTGATCTGCACCTGCGGCGAAGGCGCCGGCGACAACACGCTCGTGGCTGTCACGCCGCCCGCGGAACCGCCGGCCGAGGGCGCGGCGCCGCTCGCCCCCGAGCCCGCCTACACGCTCGACCGGAGCGTGGCCCCGTATGTGACCACGCCCGTGTGCTCGGGCGAGCGGCTCTATCTCTGGGGCGATCGCGGCGTGGTGACCTGCGTGAAGACCGCGACGGGTGAAACGCTCTGGCGCGGCCGCGTGGGTGGAAACTTTTCGGCGTCGCCGATCGTGGCGGGCGGCGCGGTGATCAACGTGTCGGCCGAAGGCGAAGTGGTGGCGATCAAGGACGGCGACGCGCTCGAGGTGCTCGGGCGAACGCCGCTCGGCGAAACCTGCCGGGCCACGCCCGCCGCCGCGGGCGGCAGGATCTACTTCCGCACGGCCTCGCGATTGTTTGCGCTGTAGGACAGGCTTTAGCCTGTCATCGCCCTACGACAGGCTGAAGCCTGTCCTACAAGCCTGTCCTACTGCCGCACGGCGCGTGGCTCTCTCCCTCGCATCGGCCTTTTGTTAGGCTCCCCGCCATGAGTCGTGCCGAGCAGCTGCCCCAGCCCCTGTCGATCTGGATCGTCAATCCGTTCGATGACATCCCTGGCGAGGGACTGCCGCCGCTCCGCTATTGGTCGCTCGCCCGCGTGCTTGCCGCCCGCGGCCACGACGTCACCTGGTGGAGCGCCACCTGGAGCCACCGGCGGAAGGCAGGCCGGAGCGTGCCGCTCGGCATCCGCGAAGACGAAAACTTCGCTGTGCGGCTCGTGGCCGTGCGGCCCTACGAAAAGAACGTGTCGCTGGCCCGGATCGCCAGCCACCGCGACTTCGGCCGCACGTTTGAACGGCTGGCGAGCGAGGGCGTGGCCTCGGGGCAGCTCGAACGGCCCGACATCATTCTCGCGAGCCTCCCGCCGCTCGAAGGCCCGGAGGCGGCTGCCCGCCTCGCGAAGCGGCTCGACGCGCTCTTCGTGTGCGACGTGATGGACGCGTGGCCGGAGACCTTCCAGCGGCTCCTGCCCGGCCCGAAGTGGCTGCGCGGGCTCGTGGCCCCGCTCTTTCTGGGCGGCATGGAAAAGCGGCGCAACGCCGCGCTCGCAGCCGCCGACGCCATCTCCGGGGCAGCCGACGCCTATCTCACCCTGGCCCGTGAGAAGCGGACCGCGGCGGGCGCGGGGCTCGATGTGCCCATGCACACCTGCTACCTCGGCGCCTATCTTCAAGAATACGCTGAGCCTCCGCGGCTCTCCCCGACCCAGATCGACGCCTCGCTCGAAGCGGGGCCCGACGCCTCGCAGCCGGTGAAGTGCGTCTACTCGGGCACGCTCGAAGCAGGCCAGGACCTCGACACGCTGATCACCGCCGCCCGGCTGCTCGGCTCGGCGGGCACCGCGGCCGAAATTCATGTGGCCGGCACCGGCTCGCTCGAAGCCCGCCTCCGCGGCGCAGCTGAAGGGCTCCGCGGCCCCTGCCGGCTCATCGTGCACGGCCTGCTCGAGCGGGGCGACTATGTGAAGCTGCTCGCAGCAGCCGACATCGGGCTTGTGCTCGTGAAGCCCGAGTCGCTCGTGGCCGTGCCCTACAAGGCCTGCGACTACGCCGCCGCCGGCCTCGCGATTGTGAACTCGCTGCCTGGTGAGCTCGAGCGGCTCGTGAGCGACTATCAGGCCGGGCTCACCTATACGGCCGGCGACGCCGCCTCGCTCGCCCGGGCGATCGCCGCCTTCGCCACCAATCGACGGCTCCTCGACGACTGCCGCCAGGGCAGCCGCCGCCTGGCCGAGGCGGCGTTTGACCGCGAAAAGACGTATCTTCAGTTTGCGAAGTGGCTCGAAGCGTCTTTGTAGGACAGGCTTCAGCTCTGGCGTAGTGTCTTCGGAAGCCCGAGGCGCGAGCCGAGTGGAAAACGCGTGGTTTGGCGAGAATCGTCACCGCATTCCCTTCAGCTCACGCTTCGGGCTTTCTGGAACGGCTCTTCAAACGTCACATGCACATCATCGTCACCGGCGCGAGAGGTTTCGTGGGCCGCGGGCTCGTGCCGCTGCTCGCTGCGCACGGCCATACGGGCGTCGCCACAGGCCGAACCGCTCCTGCCGACCTGCCTGCCGGCTGGATCGGTGAGACCCGTGATCGTGTGCTGGCGGGCGCCGGGGACGCAGCGCACGTTGACGCCATCATCCACCTCGAAGTGAAGCAGCACGCTCCGCGGCCCACGCCGGCCGACATCGACGACTTCGAACGCGTGAACGTGGGCGGCACCCGCGAGTGGCTCGACTGGGCCGCACGGCACGGCGTGCGGCGGTTTGTGTTCACAAGCTCGATCAAGGCCGTGGCGCCGTCTTCACGGCCGCAGTTCGAACAGGCCGCGCTCGAGCCCGACACGCCCTACGGCGCATCGAAGGCCCGCGCCGAACGGCTCGTGCGCGAGTGGGCCCAGAGCGACGCGGCCCGGGCGGCTGTGATCATGCGGCCCGCGCCTGTCTACGGACCCGGCAACGAGGCCAACCTCGCCGCCTTCGTGCGGCAGATCCGGGCCGGCAAGCCTTGCCTCGTGGGCGTGGGAGCCACGCGCAAGTCGATCGTGTCGCGGGCCAACCTCGCCGCGGCGCTCGAGTTTGCAGCGATCGAGGCACGGCCGGGCACGGAGGTCTTCAACGTGTCGGACCGCGAAGCGCCGTCGCTTGCCGAACTGGCGAACCTGATCGCCACGCTCGCTGCGGCCCCGCGGCCGAGGCACGTGCCGGCGGTCGTGGCGCGGCTCCTCGCCCCGGTGGGCGATCTTGTGGCGTTCGTCACCGGACGCGACTTCCCCCTCACTACGGCCCGGCTGAAGGCCATGGAGGAGACGAGCGTGTTTCCCTGTGACAAACTCATCGCCGCCGGCTTCCGGCACCCCCAGACCACCCGCGAAGGCCTCGCCGAAATGCTCGGAATGTAGGACAGGCTTCAGCCTGTCATGCCTTGTTTTCGGAAGCCCGAGGCGCGAGCCGAGTGGAAAACGCGTGGTTTGGCGAGAATCGTCACCGCATTCCCTTCAGCTCACGCTTCGGGCTTTCTGGAACGAAACAACCGAGTCATTCAAAGCGACAGGCTGAAGCCTGTCCTACAACAGAGTCATGCAGGCACCCCCGACCACGCTTCGCGAAACCCTCTCCCACCTCGGGCCGGGCATCATTCTCGCGAGCTCCATCGTGGGCAGCGGCGAATTGATCGCTGCCACCACTGTGGGCGCCGAGGCGGGCTTCATCCTGCTCTGGCTGATCGTGATCGGCTGCGCGATCAAGGTGGCGGCCCAGATCGAGATCGGCCGCCACACGCTGGCCTGGGGCCGCACGCCGCTCGCCGCCTTCGACCGTGTGCCCGGGCCACGCATCGGCGGGCTCGGCTGGATTTTCTGGGGCTGGGCGATCATGACGGCGCTCGTCGTTGTGCAGCAGGGCGGCATTCTCGCCGGCGTGGCCCAGACGCTCGCCGCCGGCGTGCCCGTGACCGCTGCCGGCCGCGAGTGGAACCGCGTGCACGACGCAGCCGCCGCCACGCGCATCCAGGCCGCCACCGCCCGTCGCAGCGGTGATGCCGCGCAAGCGACCGCGCTCGACGCCCGCTTCGCCGCCCTCGATGCCGAATCAAAAACCCTCGCCCGCCCCGCCGACGACACCTTCTGGGCCGTGTTCGTGGGCGTCGTGACCTCGATCCTGCTCTCGATCGGCCGCTATCGTGTGATCGAGCGGGTGTCGATCGTGCTCGTGGGCACGTTTACGCTCGTCACGCTCCTCGCGCTCGCGATGCTGCAATTCGACCCCGCCTGGGCGATCTCCTCACGCGAACTCGTGGGCGGCATCGTGCCCTCGATCCCGCCGGCCATCGGCGGCCGCTCGCCGCTGATGACGGCGCTTGCCACCTTCGGCATCATCGGCGTGGGGGCGAGCGAGCTGATGTTTTATCCCTACTGGTGCCTCGAAAAGGGCTACGGCCGGGCGGTGGGCCCGCGCGACGATTCGCCCGCCTGGGCGGCCCGGGCCCGCGGCTGGCTCAAGGTGATGCAGTTCGACGCGTGGGCCTCGATGGTGGTCTACACGGTGGTGACGGTGGCTTTCTATCTTTTGGGCGCTGCGACGCTCGGCCGGCTCGGCCTGCGGCCCGGCGGCGGCGAGATGGTGCGGTCGCTCGGCGCGATGTATGCGCCCGTGTTTGGCACGTGGGCAGAGGAACTGTTTCTCGTGGGCGCGTTCGCCGTGCTCTATTCCACGCTCTTCGCCGCAGCCGACGGCAACGCGCGGATCGTCACCGACGGCCTCGCGCTCGCCGGCTGGATTCCGCCGGGAGACGACGCCCGCCGCACCTGGACGCGCCGGATCGCGACGGCCTGGCCGCTCGTGGCCCTCGCCCTCGCCCTCCTCATTCGTGAGCCAGTGGGCATGGTGCTTGCAAGCGGGGCGATGCAGGCCGTGATGCTGGCCGCCCTGGGAGTGGCCGTGCTGTGGTTTCGCTATCGGGCGATGGAGCCGCGGCTGACCCCCTCAAAGCCGTGGGATTTGCTGTTGTGGGTCTCGGCGGCGGGCTTCATCATGGTCGGCCTCTGGACCGTATGGCAGAAACTGCAGGGCATCATGGCGGCGCCGTAATTCGGCCGTGGACGCGGCTGATGGAACTGCTGCGCCTCGAACGGCGCGATGTGACCACGATTCTGGCCTTCGCGCTCGGCGTGGGCCTGCTCTCGATCGTGACGCCTGCGGCCATCGAGGCCCTCGTCAACACCGTGGCCTTCGGCGTGCTGCTCTGGCCGGTGGTCGTGCTCTCGCTCGTGATGCTCGCCTTCCTGATCTTCTCCGCGATCTTGCGGGCGATGCAGTTGGCCGTGGCGGAGTATCTGCAGCGACGACTCTTCGCCCGCACGGCCAATGCCTTCGCCACGCGGTTCTCCCGGGCGGAGATCGAATCGTTCGACGGCCGCAATCCGACCGACATCGTGAACCGCTTCTTCGAAGTGGCAACGGTGCAGAAGGCGATCACGTCGCTGCTCGTGGACGGCGTGGCGATCGTGATGACCACGATCGTGGGCCTGATCGTGCTGGCCTTCTATCATCCATACCTGCTCACCTTCGCCCTCGTGATGGTGGGGTCGATCGCGTTTTTGATCTTCGTGCTCGGCATCGGCGGCGTGCGGTCGAGCATCGCCGAGAGCTACGCCAAATTCGACATGGCGGCCTGGCTCGAGGAGATCGCAAAGTGCCCGCACACCTTCCGCTTCGGCAAGGGGGGCGAACTGGCGCTCGACCGCGCGGGCGTGCTCACCGAGGCCTACATCGACAAGCGCCGCAAGCACTTTCGCGTGGTCTGGCGGCAGACGCTCTTCGCGCTTTTGCTCGAGGCCGTGGCGAGCACCGTGCTCTTGGGCCTCGGCGGCTGGCTCGTGATCAATCGCCAGCTCAACCTCGGCCAGCTCGTGGCGGGCGAGCTGATCGTGACGCTCGTGCTCACGGCCCTCTCGAAGCTCGGCAAATACGTGGAGATCTTCTACGACCTCCAGGCCTCGCTCGACAAGCTGGGAGTGATCGGCACGCTCGTGCTCGAGCCCGAAGGCGGGGAGCAGCTGCCGCCCCGCGACACGCCGATGCAGGCCGTGGCCGAGATTCGCCAGCGCGACAAGACCCACAAACTGGTGGCCCGCCCCGGCGAGCGCGTGGCCGTGATCGGCCCGTCGGGGTCGGGCAAGACGTTTCTCCTCGAGACGCTCTGCCTCCTCCGGCTGCCGCATGAAGGGCTGCTCGAATTCGACGGCATCGACGCCCGCTCGCTCGACCGCGCCACCACCCGGCTGCAGATCGCCTTCGTGGGCCAGGCCGAAACCTTCGCCGGCACAGTGGCGGAAAATATCCGCGTGGGCCGCACCGAGATCACCGCGCTCGACGTGCAGCGGGCCCTCGACATGGTGGGGCTCGACGACACCGTGGCCCGGCTTCCGCAGGGCGCCGCCACCCCGCTGGCCTCCGACGGCCTGCCGCTCTCCACGAATGCGTTGCTGCGGCTCTCGATCGCCCGGGCGATCGCCGGGCGGCCGCGGCTGCTGCTCATCGACGGCCTGCTCGACGGCCTCGACATCCACGAGTGCCCGCAGCTCATCGAGGCGCTCTTCGACCGCCAGGCGCCCTGGACGCTCGTGGTGGTGACGGCGCGCGAAGAGCTGCGCAACCGCTGCGACAAGACGGTGGAGTGGTCATGAGCGACGCGCACACACACACGCACAACCACGGCTTCGACGACGTTCTCGCCCGCTCGGCCACGCCGCCGATGGTGCGCTGGATGGGGCGGGTGGTCGTCCTGCTTTTCCTGGCCACGCCATTCCTCCTGGCTTTCGTGCCTTGGCAGCAGACCGTGCAGGGGCGGGGGCAGGTCGTCGCATATTCCCCAGTCGAGCGCATGCAGGTGCTCACGGCGCGGGTTTCGGGGCAGGTGCGCAAGTGGCATGTGGTCGAGGGAAGCCGCGTGAAGATGAACGATCCGGTGGTCGATATCGAAGACAACGACCCTGAGCTTGCCGCAAGGTTGGAGGCCCAGCGCGAGTTTCTCGCCGGGCGCTTGGCGGCTGCGAAGCTCGAAGTGACGGAACAAGACGCCGCGGCAAAGGCCCAGGAATCGGCCCGCGACGCGGCAGTGAAGGCGGCAGAGGCGAATCGTGAGGCGGCACGCAAATCAATCGAGGTGGCCAGGCAGGTCGGCGCCAACGCCGAGTTTGCGCAGACGTTTGAAAAGAGCCGCTTCGAGATGTTCGAAGACCTGTTCACGAACCCCACGTTTGGCGGCCTCGAGAGCAAGCTCAACCGCGACGAAGCCCGAATGCGGTCTGATCGGGCCTTCACCGACACCGAAAAGGCCGCCGCGGAGATCCAGCGGGCCCAGGCCGCCCTGCTCACGCAGGAAGCGTTGCTCCTGCAGGCCGACGCCGCCGGCCTCTCGGCGATCGCCGTGGCCCGCTCCAACCTGCGCAAGAGCGAGCAAAACCTGTTTTCGATCGAACGCGAGATCCAGGAGATCGACAACCGGATCGAACGCTTCAAAGCCCGGCTCGTGGTGGCGCCCTGCGACGGAACGGTGTTCCGCGTGGAGGCGAACGTGGGCCAGGGTGGACAGTACGTAAAAGAAGGCGACGAGCTGTGCACCATCGTGCCCGACACCAACGACCGCGTCGTCGAGCTCTTGCTCGACGGGCTCGACGCACCACTGGTGCGTGGGTTCGCGGAACGCACGGGCTCCTTGCCGCAGGTGCGGCTGCAGTTCGAGGGCTGGCCGGCGGTGCAGTTTTCGGGATTCCCGGAACTGGCGATCGGCACGTTTGGCGGCAAGGTGCGGCAGATCGACGCCGCGGCCAGCGGCAACACGGGCAAGTTTCGCGTGCTCATCGAGCCCGACGCGATGCGGGCAGGAGAGATGTGGCCCGATCCGGAGTTTCTGCGGCAGGGCAACCAGGCGATTGGCTGGGTGTTTTTGAACCGCGTGTCTCTCGGCTACGAGATCTGGCGCCGGCTCAACGGCTTCCCGCCTGTCGTGTCGCCGATCACGAAAGACAAAGACGGCCCCAAGCCGCCCAAGATCAAGGTCAAGTGACAGGAGGACAGGCTTCAGCCTGTCGTTCCTCGCCCGATGTAGGACAGGCTTCAGCCTGTCGTTCCTTGCCCGATGTAGGACAGGCTTCAGCCTGTCTGTCTTCCTGCCACCGACGGCCCACACTGAAGAATGACAGGCTGAAGCCTGTCCTACTCTGGCTCCTCCTCGCCACCACGGCCTCTGCTGCCGAGCCGCGGCTCTTCACGCCCGCCCGAAGCCTCACCGCTCTCGAGGCCCAGGCCGCCGCCCCGGCCACGCCGCCGAGCGTCGCGCAGCAGTCGTTCCTCGAGCTCGAGCCCGCCGAGACGCTCCCCGCCCCGGCGGCCCAGGCCGAGCCGCTCACCACCGAAGACCTATTCGAACGCCTTCCCGATATTCCCGAGGACGACGCCCCCACACCCGCGGAGCAGCTGCCGCAGGTGCCCGGCGGCGCGAAGCTCTTCACGCCCTCTGAGCCGCCGATTCCCGGCGCCGCCACCGACAACCGCGACACGCCGCTCACGCTCTGCGAGGTGCTGCAAAGCGTGAACATGCACTATCCCCTGCTCCTTGCCGTGGAGCGGGAACGCGCGGTCGCCGCCGGCCGGCTCACGAGCGCCATGGGCGCCTTCGATACGAACGTCACGGGCGCCGGCAACGCACTCGCGCCCGGCACCTACGAAAACTACCGGTCTGACTTCGGTGCGCAGCAACTCCTGCCCTATGGCGGTGTGACGATGTTCGGCGGCTTCCGCACCGGCTACGGCAACTTCCCCACCTACAACCTCCAGCGGCTCACCGCCGACGCCGGCGAATTCCGCGGCGGGCTCACGATGCCGCTCGCAAAAAATCGCGACATCGACCGGGCCCGGGCCTCGCGGGCGCAGGCCCAGCTCGACGTGTCGCTGGCAGAGCCGGCGATCCTGCGCAGCCGGCTCGACTACATGCGGGCCGCGGCCCGCACCTACTGGAACTGGACCGGCAGCGGCGAGCGCAGGCTGGCCGCAGACTACCTCGTCGATCTGGCCGTCGAGCGCGACGTGGAGATCGGTTTTCGGGTCGAAAGCGGCGCGGTCGCCAACATCGA
>JBMLMS010000353.1:6193-10632 GCA_049243925.1 Pirellulales bacterium | reverse complement strand
CGCCGACGCCGGGACGGCGGCGACGGCGCGACATTCGCCAGGCGCAGCGCAGGCACATCCGAGTGAGTGAAGCCCAGGATGGGCGCAGCGAACGTCCGGCGAGACGGTACGGGGCTGCCCCGAGCCGGATTGGGCGTACACAGCCCTGCCTTCCGCTATCTCAGAGCACGATCAGTAGCTGTTGTGCGCGAGCGCTTCGAGGATCTTCGGGGTGTCGGACTTCGCGAGCACGCCTGTGCCGCGGAGGTCGCGCTTGCGCTTGGCCGTGAGCCGGACTTGGAGGTGGCTCGTGCCGGCGCGGCGGTGCTTCACCTTGCCGGTGGCGGTGGCCCGAAAACGCTTCTTCACGCCCTTGTGGGTTTTCTGCTTCGGCATGGGAAACTCCTGTGATCTGATTCTGACGTGGTCGGGGGAGAGAGAACGTTACTTGGGCGACAGCGTGCACACCAGCCGGCGGCCCATTTGCTGCGGAGGGGAATCGACTTTGCCCACCGGGTCGAGCTGCACGAGGATGTTTTTCATCACCCGCTGCCCTTCATCGATGTGGGCCAGTTCGCGGCCTCGAAACACGACCGACACGATCACCTTGTCCTTGTGCTGCAGGAAGCCTTTGGCCTGGTTCACCTTGAACTCGATGTCGTGATCGCCCGTCTTGGGGCGGAGACGAATCTCCTTGATCTTGGTGTGATGAACGTGGGTCTTGTGCTGCTTCTTTTTTTGTTGGTATTTGAACTTGCCGAAGTCCATGATCCGGCAGACGGGCGGCTTCTCGTTGGGAGCCACCTCCACGAGATCGAGGCCGGCTTCCCTCGCGAGCGAGAGTGCCTCCTCGGTCGGGATGATGCCGAGCTGTCCGCCCTCGGCCGATATCACCCGGATCGGTGTGATCCGGATCTGCTCGTTGATGCGATGCTGCTTGTCTATGGCTCGCGCCTCCGGTCACTGACTGCTCGCCTGCGGCGGGGATGCAGTCGTGGCCTCGGCACTTGCCAACAGCACAGCTCCTCGCGCGGCTTCCCGGGCGGCCACCTGACATGGAGGGCCGCAGTTCCCCGGGAAAGTGCCACCATATTCCTGCCCGCGGGGGGAGGCGTCAAGGCATGTCGGTTTTCCGTGGCAGGCGGGCCTCGCGGTGGGGTTTGGCGACGAACCGCAGGCCGGCCACCAGCCGGGCGTCGGCGTCGGCAAACCGCTTCTCGAGCGACGCTTCACACATGAATGCCACGTTCACGCGATGGCCGTCGCCGTCGGTGAGCACGTAGTGCACCCAGCGAAACGGCAGCCCCTCGGCGCTGCCTTCCGACACCACGCGCACGATCCGCACGCCGTCGTCCGCACGCATCGTTTCACCCACGCCGTCAAACCGCCGAAACTGTCCGGAGAGCGACTGCTCGACGTGCCGCTTCACCTCTTCGATGGCCGGGGGTGCTGCATCCTCCGACTCCGGCAGGGCCGTGATCGAACACTGAGCCACGAGCGCGCCGAGGTCGAGCAGCCGCAAGACGACGCCGCCTGCGTCCTCTTCAACCACCCGCCAGCCCGACTCGTGCACGAGGTCGTAGCGGCCTTCCGCATCGCGATACCACACCATGCCGGGCTTCCCGGGCCCGCGTCGGCGGCCGACGCTTGCGGCAGCCTCGTCGCCCACGCCCGCTGCAGAGTCGGCCACGGCGTCAGCTTCGCCATGAACCTCGGCGTCGGCGGCCACCGGAGCGCGGGTGATCGTGATCGTGGCTTCGATTTCGAATCCCGCAGCCACGTGGCTCGCCTGCCGATTCTCCTTCACGGTGGCATCGACCCGCGTCACGTCGCCCACGAGCATGAAGCCGTCTTCGTCGGGTTCAGCACCCACGGTGAACGTGCCGTCTACGACCACGTGCGTGGGCACGCCGTCGATGGCGCCGTCCACCGCGCCGGCGAGCGTGATGCGGGCCACCCCGTCGACGATCTCGACGATGCGCGCCTCGAGCGTGCCGGTCTCGACCGTGTCGATCGCCAGCAGGCCCGCGGCCAGGTCGCCGGCGAGCTGCCAGTGATCGTCGCTCGCGACCGGCCGGCCGGGGAGCAAGTCTTCGAGCAGGATCGAGTCGAACGGCGTCTCCAGCAGCTCGAGTTCATCCCGCGAGAGATAGGCAGCGGCGAGAAAGGGCAGGGGCGTGGTTCCCAGCCGAGCCATCGACACCTCGCGGGCGTCGGCGGCGAGTGTGAGCCTTTGCTCGGCATCGTCGGCTTCGATCGTCGCCTCAGCCCGCGCATACCGCCGCACCGCGACGGCCTCCGCCGCCGGAGGACGCACTGCCTCTTCAAACTCGAACACGCCGTTCATGGCAATCGGCTGACGGGCCGGCTCCGCGGCTCCCGTTACAGGGCCGAACAATTGCCCCTCTGCGGTGAGCGTCATGGCGACGCGCCGCATGGCCGAGGCCTGCTCGGGTGCCGCCTCGTCGCTGGAAGCCAGGCCACCGCGGGCCCAGGCCAGACCCGCCAGCACGGCCCCGAGAACTACTCTGCGAATCATGCCTGCCTCCTCCGACGTTCCCCACTCCCTGGAAGGTTTTCGGCTCTTTCGGGGGAATCCACTGACTTTTGCCCCGCTTGCGGCCACGAATACCAAGTGTCTGCTGTGAGGAAATCTGTCCAATGATTAGGTTTACGGATCAAGAAGACTCGCCTGTGCGACGGAGTCAAGGCCGTCGGGCATTCGCAAGCCAAGCAGTGCCAACGGGTTGCGCGGCCCAGGCCGAGGATCGGTTGGATGGAGGCCTCCAAAAACATTCAAGAATCGAACCGCCTGATGAACCACCCGCGGCAGACGCTCGTATAACTCTCGCGTCCCGGGCATGGTGAGGAGGGGGCCAGGAAGCCCCTTCGAGCGCGGACAGTGGTTCCGAGGCGTCGTTTCGCTCCGAGCAACACAACACAGCCGGCAAAGGATTGCTGGCAGGGAGAACAGTCATGCGTTCCAACTCGACGGGCCCCTTCATGTCCTTTTTGTCCACCGATCACGCTACGGCAGAGCATGCCCAGGCGGTGACCAACCCTGCCTCGCCCGTCAGTCCCCTCGCACACGAGGAGGTGCTGTCGATCGAGGATTTGGCGAAGCGGTTCAACGTCTCCACGAAGACGATTTCCCGGTGGCGTGAGCACGGCCTGGTCGCCCAGCGCTATGAAGTGGGCGGCCGGAAGCGGGTCGGCTTTCTGGCGAGTGCGGTGGAGCGGTTCATTGCCGCCAATCCAAACCGCATCGAGCGGGGGGCACGATTCAGCCAGCTTTCGCACGACGAGCACGACCGGATCATTGCCTGGGCCCGCAGGCTCGCCACGGCAGGGGCCTGCCCGGCCGACGTGCATCGCCGCATCGCCGTGCGGCTGCATCGCAGCATCGAGACAATCCGCTACACGATCAAGCAGCACGACCACGACCACCCCGAAGCGGCGGTGTTTGGCCCGAGCGACGGCCGCCTCCGGCCCGAGACCTGCGAGCGGATCTACCACTTCTACGCCCAGGGCGAACCGGTCGAATCGATCGCCGCCCGATATCGGCGGTCGAAGGCCAGCATCTATCGGGTGATCCTCGCCCAGCGGGCGGAGCACGTGATGCACCTGCCGCTCGATTACATTCCCAACGCCCTCTTCGCGCGGAAGAGCGCCGAGCAGGTGGTCAATCAGCCGTTTCCCGGCGAGCACGACCAGGTCAAGAAAGTGCGGCGTCCCTCCGGCCTGCCGGCCTACCTCGCAAGCCTTTACGAAGTGCCGTTGCTCACGCGGGAGCAAGAGGTGTGGCTGTTCAGGAAGTTCAACTACCTCAAGCACAAGGCCTCGCAGCTCCGCGAGCAGCTCGACCCGGAACATCCAAGCACCCGGTTGATGGACCAGATCGACAAGATCTATGCCGAGATCGTGGCCCTCAAAAACCGGCTCGTGCGATCCAATCTCCGGCTCGTGGTGTCGATCGCGAAGCGGCGTGTGGCGCCGGGCGACGCCTTCTTCGACCTCGTGAGCGACGGCAACATGTCGCTCATCCGGGCCGTCGAGAAGTTCGACTATGCCCGGGGCAACAAGTTCAGCACCTACGCCTCGTGGGCGATCATGAAGAACTACGCCCGCACGATCCCCGACGAGCACAAGCGTCGAGACCGGTTTCGGGCGGCCGACATGGACATGCTCCAGTCGGCGACGGACGTGCGGACCGATGAGTATCAGCAGCGGATCGCCGAGAGCGACCGCCTGCAGCAAGTGGGCAAGTTTCTCGACCGGCTCGACACCCGCGAGCAGACGATCATCATCCGCCGCTACGGGCTCGACCACGAGCATGAGCCGCAGACCCTGAAGGAGGTCGGCTCGGCCCTGGGCGTGACGAAGGAGCGGGTGCGTCAGATCGAGGCCAAGGCTCTCGAAAAGCTCCGCGAAGCCGCCGCCACCGAAGCCGTCCTGCCGGA
>JBMLMS010000353.1:0-6093 GCA_049243925.1 Pirellulales bacterium | reverse complement strand
GCCGGCTTCGCTAGGCCGTCGCTGCGACTTTCAGCTCGTCGCTCAGGGCGCGGCCGATCTGCCGCACCGCCTGGCGCAGGCGATTCTCGTTTTCGATGAGCGCGAGCCGCACATAGCCCTCGCCCGCCGTGCCAAACCCGCCGCCCGGGCTCACGGCCACGTCGGCCTTTTCGAGCAGCATCGCCGCGAAGTCCATGCTCGACATCCGGCTCGCGAACGGCTCGGGGATCTTCGCCCACACGAACATGCTCGCCTTCGGCACCGTCACGGGCCAGCCGACGCGGGCCAGGCCCTCGCAGAGCACGTCGCGCCGCTTCTCGTACACCTTCGACTGGGCCGCCACGTCGGCCTCGCCGTTGCGCAGGGCCATGATCGCGGCGATCTGAATCGGGCGGAACATGCCGTAGTCGTAATACGTCTTGATCGTGCCCAGGGCCCGCACGATGTCGCGGTTGCCGGCGGCGAAGCCCACCCGCCAGCCGGCCATGTTGAAGCCCTTGCTCATCGTCGTGAATTCGACGGCCAGCCGCTTCGCCCCGTCCACAGAGAGGATGCTCGGGGTCTCGTAGCCGTCGAACGTGACGTCGGCGTAGGCGAGATCCGACACGAGCATGAAGCCGTAGCGGCTGGCGAGCTTCACCACCTCGACGTAAAAGTCGGGCCCTACGACCGTGGCCGTGGGATTGTGGGGAAAGTTCACGATCACCATCTTCGGCTTCTCCCGCTCGCAGGTGCGGGCGATGTCGGCGAGATAGCGGTCGGGGTCGGTGGTGTCGATGAGGATCGCCTTGCCCGACGCCAGCGCCACGCCGTAGACGTGGGCCGGGTACGACGGCGCGGGCACCACGACGCTGTCACCGGGCCCGATGATCGCCAGGCAGAGGTGGCCGAAGCCCTCCTTCGAGCCGAGCGTGGAGATCACCTCGCTCTCGGGATCGAGCCGCACGCCCCACTTCTTCAGATATCGCGATGCCACCTCGCGCCGCAGGCTCATGATGCCCAGCGCCGGGGCGTAGCCGTGGTTGCGGGGGTCGTTGGCCGCCTCGGCGAGCTTGTCGATCACGAACTGGGCCGGGGGATCGGAGGGATTCCCCATGCTCATGTCGATGATGTCGTGCCCGGCCCGCCGCCGCTGGTAGGTGGCCTGGTTGATGCGGGCGAACAGGTAGGGGGGCAGCTGCGAGATCCGGTCTGCGACGCGAAACTCGAACGGCTTCTCTCCCTCGGCTGGGCCGTCGGCCGTTTCCGTGGGATCGGGCACCTGGGGCTGCACGGCTGTCTGGTCGGTGGGCTGCATGTCGCATGGGCTTCCGGGGAAGACCGGATTCTACAGCCCCACCACACGAGATCGCTACCGAGCCTGCGGAGCCGGGCCGCCTGGTGCGTCGAGCGACGCCGGCACCACGCCCGAGCCCGCTGCGGAAGCCCGGCGACTGCCCGCCCGCGGCGTGGCGAGCTCGTCGGCTTCGCGCTGCGAGATCGACGTCTTCGGGAGCGTGCCGGCGCGGGCCGCGGAAGCGGCGGGCGGCGACTGGCTCGTGCCAGCCAGGAAGTTGTCGATCGTGGCTGCCTCGCGCAGGTGGGAGAAGGCGCGGGCCATTTCGATCCGCTGCTTCTTCTCGAAGATGTCGTCGTAGAGCTCGTCGCGGACCTCGGCGAGGTTCACCGCGGCCGGCTGCGTGTAGCCTTCACAGAAAAGCACGATGAACCGGTCGGCGATCTGCACCACGCCCGACAGCTCGCCCGGCTGGAGGGCGAACGCCTCGCGCTCGAGCGCCGGCTGGCCGCCAAACCGCTGGATCGGCGGCACCTCTCCGCGGAGCGTGCGGCTCGTGGGATCGACCGAGTATTTTTCGGCGAGCTCGCCGATCGCGTCGGGGGTCGGGGTTTGCCGGGCGAGCTGCCAGACCTCCTGCGCACGGCGCTGGTTGTCGAGCACGATCACGCGGCAGCGGGCCCGCGGGCCGAACGTCGCCGCGTAGGCCTTGTCGAGGTCTTCCTGTGTCACGGCCACCTTGCCCACGAGCTTCTTGAGGGCCACCGTCGGCTGCACGATGTCTTCGATGTAATGTCGCATCGGCACCTTTTGCTCACGGGTCACGCGTTCGAGCCAGCCGGCCGTGTCGATCGAGCCGTCGGGCTTGCGAAACCCCATCAGGTCGGCGGCGCGGGCGATCTCGGCGTCGATGTCGGCCTGGGCCACCTGCTGGCTCGCGCGTTCGAGGGCCTGCCCGAGCAGGGCCCGGGTGATGAGGATCTCGAGCACCTCGGCCCCGTGCCTGTCGACACACGTCTGGCGGACGGCATCGAGCGGGATCGCCTGTCCGTTCACCACCGCTGCCACGCCCGGCTGGGCGGCCGCCTTGGCCGGGTCGTTCATCACGTTCTCGACTTTCGCCGCCGCCTGCAGCGTGCGAAACACCTCGCTCGAGGCCACCCGGCTCTTCTTCTCGCGCAGTTCCTCGGCGAGCCGCGGCTTCACGTCGTCGAGCTTCACGTCGGCGGCGGGCAGGTGCCCTTCGCACTTCACGAGAATGAACTGGTCGGCCACCTGGGCCACCGGTGAAATCTCTCCCTGGGCGAGGCCGAACACGATCGCCTCGAATGCGGGCTCCCCGGAATGCCGGCGGATCGGCTGCACCCAGCCATTCGCGCTCGCGCTGCCCACGTCGACGGAGTGCTGGCGGGCGAGCGCCCCGAACTCGTCGGGGGCGGCCACCGCCTTGGCCCGCACCTGCTCGGCTTCCTGCCGCGACTTCACGACGATGATCCGGGCCTTCACGGTGCCGCCAAACTGGTTTTCGAAGGCCTTGCTCACCTCCTCGGGCGACGGCTCGATCGTCGCATGGGCGAGCCTGCGCAGCGCGAGCATCGGCCACACGATCTCATCGGCGTATTGCTGCGGCGAGACTCCCCGCTCCTGCTGGATGAGCTCGATCCACTTGTCGCGCGGCACGCTGAACCGCCGCGACATCGCGTCGATCTCGGCATCGACATCCTGTTGCGTGATCGCCACCCCCTGCTGGCGGCAGGCCTGGTCGATGATCGCCTTGTTGACGAGCGTCTCGACGACGCCCGCGCCGTGCCGGGCAAGACACTCCGCGCTCAGTGCCCGCTCGCCGATCTCCACGCCGTTGACCATCGCCATCAGTTTGTCGGGGGCAGGCGTTGCGGAGGCGGTCGCCCCCGTGCCCGACGTGGTGGCTCGGGTCGGCTGCTTGGGGGCGGCGTCGGCCGCGGCGCCTCCGGCCAGAAGCCTCCAGCCGAGGCAGGCCACCACGATTCCCACGAGGGCCGCCACCTCGCGGAGCGATCCGCCCCGGGGCGCGAGGCCCGCGCGCACGCGAGCGAGCGTCTGTCCGAGCCACTGCATCGAAAAGCCCTCCTTGGCCGATCTCGGGAGGCGGCAAGGTAGGGAATCGCCGCCGACGGGGCAAGGCGACTCCGGCCCCGGGAAAAACCCGGCAAAACCGTGGCAAACCGTAGCACGCCCGGCCCGCGTGGTTTACGCTCCTGGGCATGTCGTCGCTCCCCCCAAAGCCGCGCCCCAAGTCTGCCGACCGCACCGTGCCCGAGTGCATCGTGATCCTGGGGCTCATGCCTCCGGTCACGGCGGAAGACGTGAAGCAGGCTTATCTGGCGAAGGCCCGCACGGCCCACCCTGACCGTGGCGGCGACGCTGCCGCATTCATGCGGCTGCAGAAAGCCTTTGACGAGGCCAACGACTACGTGAAGTTCAAGGCGGGCAAGCTCGAGTGGCTCGCCTCGAAGATCGAAGCCTACGCCGAGCAGCAGGAGGTCGTGACCGAGACGATCGAGCGCGGCGGCGAGGTGGAGATGGAAGAGGCCGAGTGGCTCGAGAGCAGCTTCGGCGACGACTTCGGCCGCGTGGCCGACAAGCTCGTGACGGTGCGGCTGCAGGGCCCGGCCGCCGACGACGTGTTTGCGATCCTGCTCGGCTTTCGCGCAGCCTCGCTCAAGGATCTCGCGGTGCTCGACCTCGCCGGGGGCTCGCTCACCGACGAAGGGCTCCTCCAGCTCAAGGAGCTGAAAAATCTGCGCTCGCTCGATCTCCGCGGCACGGCGGTCGGCAAGCTCGCGGCGGAGGTGCCGCAGTGGTTCGAGCGGCTCGAGTTTCTGGGGCTGCCGAAAGGCGCCGTCGGGCTCTTCGGCCGGATGGCGATGCCGCGGCGCGTGAAGCTCGCGCTCGGCGACGCCGGAGAGGGCTGAGATGGAGCCCTTCGCCGCGGGGAGCGTCAGCGTCACCGAGGCGGGGCAGGCGGTGGAGTTTCGCTACCGGCTGCTCGCGCCGGCTGCTCCGGTGGCGGGCGTGCGCTATCCACTCGTCGTATTTCTGCACGGCGCCGGCGAACGTGGCCGCGATAACGAAAAGCAGCTCAAGTATCTGCCCACGTGGATGGCCGAGCCCGTGCTCCGCGAGCGGCATCCTTGCTTCCTGCTCGCGCCGCAGTGCCGTGAGGGCGAGCGCTGGGTCGACGTGTCGTGGGCCGATACGAAGAGCACGCCCCAGAGCCCGCTCACGACCGACATGCTGGCGGCGGTCGCGGCCATGCAATATGTGATCTCCCACGAGGCCGTCGATCCGGCCCGCATCTATCTCACGGGGCTCTCGATGGGTGGCTATGGCACGTGGGACCTCGCAGCTCGGCAGCCGGAGCGGTTTGCGGCGATCCTGCCGATCTGCGGCGGGGGCGACGAGGCCACGGCGCCCAGGCTCGCAAAGCTGCCGATCTGGTGCTTCCACGGCGATGCCGACACGGTGGTGCCAGTGGAGCGGTCGCGGACCATGATCGCCGCGGTCAGGGCCGCCGGCGGCAACCCGAAGTATTCGGAGCTCCCCGGCGTCGGCCACGATTCGTGGACGCCGGCCTACCGCGATCCAGCCGTCCTCGACTGGTTGTTTGCCGAGGGCTACTCCGGAAACAAGCGCGTCGAGAGGTAGCGCTCGCCCAGATCGGGCAGCACGACCACGATCATCTTGCCGGCGTTCTCCGGCCGCTTCGCCACCTGGAGCGCGCCCCAGGCTGCAGCGCCGCAGCTGATGCCGCACATCAGCCCCTCGCGCTTCGCCATCTGGCGGGCCGTCTCCATCGCGTCTTCATCGTCGACCTTGATCACCTCGTCGATGATGTCGAGGTTCAGGATCTCCGGAATGAAGCCGGCCCCGATCCCCTGGATCGTGTGCCGCCCCGGCTTGATCGGCTCGCCGGAAAGCTTCTGTGAGATCACGGGGCTGTTGAGCGGCTCCACGGCCACCACCTTGAGCCCCGGCTTCTTCGCCTTGAGCGCCTCGCCGCAGCCCGTGATCGTGCCGCCGGTGCCGACGCCGCACACGAGAATGTCGACCCGCCCTTCGGTGTCGGCCCAGATCTCTTCAGCCGTCGTGCGGCGGTGGATGTCGGGATTGGCCGGGTTCTTGAACTGCTGCGGCATGAAAAACTGCGTGCTCGACGTGCTGATCTCCTCGGCATGCCGCACGGCCCCGGGCATGCCCTCGGCGGCCGGTGTGAGCACAAGCTCGGCGCCGAGCGCCTTGAGCATCCGCCGCCGCTCGAGGCTCATGCTCTCGGGCATCGTCACGCGCAGCTTGTAACCCCGCGCCGCGCACACATATGCCAGGCCGATCCCCGTGTTGCCGCTCGTCGGCTCGATCACGACGGTATCAGGGCCGATCTTCCCGGCCGCCTCGGCGGCGTCGATCATCGCCGCGGCGATCCGGTCCTTCACGCTCCAGAGCGGATTCATGTTTTCGATCTTGCCGACGACGGTGGCGACGCAGCCGTCGGTGACGCGGCGCAGCCGCACGAGCGGCGTGCGGCCGATGCACTGGGTGATGTCGTCGCGAATCCCGGCGGGCATGGCGGACTGGATCATGAAGTCACCTCGCTTTCAGCCCGGAAAATACGGCCGGCGAGGAGACCGCGTCAACACGAAGTGCGGCCCGGGTTCGGGGTGTCTCAATGTGGGACAGGCTTCAGCCTGTCTCCTCTCAATACGCACCGGCTTCGGGCGCCCCATATCCCCTCGCCGGACGTTCGCTGCGTGCATCCATGATCTCGCCTCTCCCTCTGG
>JBMLMS010000352.1:0-7550 GCA_049243925.1 Pirellulales bacterium | reverse complement strand
AATCGCCGTGCCGAACAGGATTGCCTGGAGGGCGGAGGCGAACGTCCGGCGACGGAGTATGGGCAGCCCCTCGCCGGTGCACTGCGTGCCAGCCATGACGGGCTGAAGCCTGTCATGCGAAAGAGTTACAGCGCGGCCACGACCAGGTCGCCGACTTCGCGGGTGCCGTGGCCCATTTTGCCGGCAGCCTGGCTCTTCATCTTCGTGCCGGTGATATGGGCGACGGCCTTGTCGATGCGGGCGCCGGCGGCCGGGTGGCCGGAGTGTTCGAGGAGCATGGCCATCGCGTTGATCGCCGCGATCGGATTGATGACGTTTTGGCCCGTGTATTTGGGGGCGCTGCCTCCCATCGGCTCGAACATGCTCACGCCGCCCTTGTCGGGGTTGAGGTTGGCGCCGGCGGCCACGCCCATGCCGCCCTGCAGGATGCCGCCGAGGTCGGTGATGATGTCGCCGAACATGTTGGTCGTCACGATCACGTCGTAGGCGTCGGGGTTCTTCACCATCCACATGCAGCAGGCATCGACGTGGTTGTAGTCGGTCTTCACGTCGGGGTAGTCCTTGGCCACGTCCTGGAACGTCCGCCACCAGAGGTCGTGGCCGAAGGTGAGGACGTTCGTCTTGGCGACGAGCGTGAGCGTCTTCTTCGGGCTGTTGCGCTTACGGGTGTAGTCGAATGCCCAGCGGATGCACCGCTCGCAGCCCTTGCGGGTGTAGACGGCCTGCTGCACGGCGACCTCGTCGGGCGTGCCCTTCTTGAGGTAGCCGCCGACGCCGCAGTAGAGGTCTTCGGTGTTTTCACGGACGACCACGAAGTCGATGTCCTTCGGGCCACGACCGGCCAGCGGCGTCTCCACGCCCGGCAGCAGCTTCACGGGACGGAGGTTGATGTATTGATCGAGCTTGAACCGCAGGTCGAGCAGCAGCCCCTTCTCGAGGATGCCCGGTGCCACCTGCGGATGGCCGATTGCTCCCAGAAAGATCGCGTCTTTGGTGCGCAGGAGATCGAGGCCGCCCTCGGGGATGATCTCGCCCGTCTTGAGATACCGGTCGCCTCCCCAGTCGAGCGTCTCGACGTCGTAGGTGAAGCCTTCGAGTTTCGCGACCGCGGCGAGCACCTTCATGGCCTCGGCGGTGACTTCGGGCCCGGTGCCGTCTCCGGGAATCGCGGCGATCTTCAGCGTCTTCGAGGCCATGGACTCGTGGTGCTCCGCAGGGGCGTGGGGGGAGCGCGAAATCTAGCCGACACCTACGCTCGTGAAAACCCTGAGCCGTGCCGCGGCACCGCGGGCGTGGAGTTAGTTCTGGCTAAAGTCGAGCTTCTTGCCGGTCTTGATGCCGAGCGGGTTTTTCAGAAACCGCTGGCGGCACCCGTCGCAGAGATCGAATCGCAGCGATTGCGTCGCATCGCTGAACAGCACGTCTCGGTCGAGATCATGCTCGTCGATCGATTCGAGAAGGTCTTGCATCTCCTCGAGATGCTCCGCGTCGTCGCCACGGGCAGTGCCGTCGCAGCAACCATCCTCGCACGACTCCTCGACCGCCTGGAACACCTCGATTTTGACCACATGCCGCACGTCGGTGGCCGTGTCGATCGGCCGTTTGCAGAAGTCACACGAGTAATGAAGCATGGAGGCCTCCGAGGACGGACTGGCTTGGCTTGGATGGATCGACACATCCACCTGAAGACCTGAGTCTGCCCGCAACTTGGCTGAAAGGCAAGCGTTTGCTGCGAGCGTGGAGGCAGCCTGCGCAGGCCGGGGGTGTTTGGCAGTCGGGCGGGCCGCCGACTACACTCATCGACAGTGGTGAGAAGCGGTCAAATCCGAACTCAGCAGGCACTTTCGATGGCCATGGCGGCTGCAGTGGATTCGATGGCGATCCAGTCGGCGAGGTCGGTGGCCAGCGCGCTCAATCTGAGCGTTCTGGTGCTGAACCGTTCGTTCGTGGCCGTGCACATCACCAATGTCCGGCGGGCGATCACGCTCTTGTTTCGCGATCTGGCCGAGGTGGTGCATATCGAGGACGGCCGTTATTCGGCCTATCCATTCGAATCGTGGCGGGAGCTGTCGGCCCTGCAGGCAACGCTCCGCACGCCCGACCAAGACTGGGTGCGGGCCGTCGGCTATGAACTCCAGGCGCCGCGGGTGATTCGTCTCGTGGCCTGTGATCGAGGGCCCCGGCAGGGGCTGCGGTTCAATCGGCGCAACGTCTTCGCCAGAGATGGCAATCAGTGCCAGTATTGCGGCCGCAATTTTCCCACGAGCGAGCTCTCGCTCGACCACGTGGTGCCCCGTAGCCGCGGCGGCGGCACGACGTGGGAAAACATCGTCTGCGCGTGCGTCGCCTGCAACGTCCGCAAGGGCGGCCGCACGCCCCACGAGGCCCGGATGCAAATGATCCGCCAGCCGGTGAAGCCGAAGCGCAGCCCCCTGCTCTCCATCAAGCTCGGAAATCCGAAGTATCAGAGCTGGAAGAGCTTCGTCGACAACGCCTACTGGCTCGTCGATCTCAAGTGAACGCACGATGCCCCGCGCCGAGGGAGTGACAGGCTAAAGCCTGTCCTACAATCGGAGACAGACTGAAGCCTGTCCTACAACGGAGGCCCGCCAAGGAACGGACGGCAGGATGCCGTGCCGGTCCGTGCATTCAGCACAGGGGATCCTTCTTTTCGGTGATCACCGGAAGCTGCGGGGACATCTCGGCGTTGAGCGCCGTGAAGTCCTTCCACTCGGCCGGGAGGTTGTCTTCGTGGAAGATCGCCTCGACCGGGCATTCCGGCACGCAGGCCTCGCAGTCGATGCACTCGTCGGGGTGGATGTAAACCATCTTGTCTCCCTCGTAGAAGCATTCCACGGGGCAGACCACCACGCAGTCGGTGTACTTGCAGGCGAAGCAGGGCTCGGCGACGACGTGCGTCATGATTGAAAGACTCCTCGATGGCGGCTGATGTTTTCGGCTGGTCTAAGAGGCCGGGGTTGGCAGACGGCTGTTTGGCGGGCCGGTCGCTGCCGCGACCGATCCGGCAAACTGGGCGAATCGTAGGGCCACTCTTGCCGCCTGTCAACGAATCAGGCATCGGCATTTTGCCGTCGATTCGTGAGTTTCGCGGGACTGGCGTTGGTGGCGACGGCTCGAGGTACCTATGATTTTTCGGCAGGGGTGCCCGATGACTCGCCAGCTATGAACTCGAGCGAATCCACACCCGACGTCGCAGTCCCCGGCCGTGATGCAGTCACGGCCCACGGTCGAGGGGCGGGCGTCGCCGCTGCCACCCCCGCTCGCGCCGCCCAGCATCAGGAGTTGGTGCGGGCCTGCCTCGCCTCCGCGCCTGGCGCCTGGGACGAATTCGTGGGCACGTTCGCCGGCCTGCTCGGCTACGTCGTCGACCGCACCAGTGCCCAGCACCGGATCCCGCTTCCTGGCGGTGAACGCGACGACGTGGTGGCCGAGATTCTCCTTGAGCTGCTCCGCAACGACGCCGCCGCGCTCCGCGCCTTCGCGGGACGGGCGAGCCTGCCCACGTATCTCGTGGTGATCGCCAGGCGGGTCGCCGTGCGGTCGCTTCAGCGGGCCCGCGATCGCCGGCCGATTCCCGTGGGAGATGCCGTGCAGCCGGCCGATCGGCACGACGCCGCGAGTGCGCTCGCCGATCGTGAGGCCGTCGAAGCGCTGCTCGAAACGCTCGACACGACCGAGGCTCGGCTGATCCGGCTGCACCACCTTGAAGCCCGCAGCTACGGCGAGATCAGCCGGCTCACCGGCCTTCCCGTGGGATCGATCGGCCCCGCGCTGTCGAAGGCGCGGCAGAAGATGCGGGACCATGCGGCGGGGATCGCCGTGCCCTGAAGAAGCGGCCTCCCTGGAGCGTTGCGGGGAGCGGTGGTCACTGCCCGGATGCCGCGGCAGGCGGCGCGAGCACCACGGCCGGATCGGCAAGATCGACTGGCTCGTATCCTTCGTATGCCGGCATCTGCCACAGCTGGCCCGGATCGGTGGACGGCGTATTCGTGGTGATCGACGTCAGTTCGAGCTGAAAGTCGACTCCCGACGCCGGCCAAGAGACGTCGACGACCCGGGGCAGTGCCGCGCCCGACGGTGGATCGACCCGGTGCTTCGACGTGCGGACGCTGGCCAGCCGCTCGCCCGAGGGTGTGAACAGATGCTGCTCGACCACGAGGCCGGTGGTCGCATCGACGAGCGTCGATTTGAGGAGCTCGCCATCGGGAGCCGCGATCCGGCTGCGGATTTCGAGGCGGCCGTCGGGCAGCTGAAACGGCCCTTCATGGCGGTCTTCGGGCCGAAAGCTCACAAGCCCGAGCAGCTCCGGCATCCAGTCGGCGCGCAGCGGGAGGAGGCGCCGGGCCGACGACTGGGCGTATTGATCGTGACGGCAAAAGAGCATCACAGGCGGCTGATGCCGCCGGATCCAGAGCCAGAACAGATCGTCGTTGCTGCCGATATCGAGCTCACTGCCCGTGACGGAGGTCTGGGCCCGCAGGCGAAACCGGCGGGGCGGTTCGCAGGCCACCTGCGCCGACAGCCGCGGCACGCCACGGGCCGCGAGCACCGCCTGCGGCGCCATGTAGCTGCGCACGCGCTGCGTGTTGTCGTGGACGCCGGCGATCACCTGGTCGAGCGTGGCCTGCGGCGGGAGGATGCGCGGCAGCGGCATCGTGCCGACCTGATAGCCGCGGAGCACCTGCGGGCAGCTCGCGCCGCTGGCGGCGACGGCCAGCACCACCGCCGCGAACGTCGCGCCCATGCGGCCCGTCATGCGGCACCCCCCGCCCACAGGAGCGCCGTGAGCCGGTCTTGCACCGCGGCGACTTCGGCCGGCGACGGGGGCATCACGGCGACGGCGTATGTCGTGTCGCGGCGCCGGCAGGCGACGTGCAGAGCGTCGGGTTCGGGCGGGGTAAGCACCGCACCGTGCCGATCGACGAGCCGCAGCACGCGTCGGCGCACGAGTTCGAGTGCGAGCAGGTAGCGCAGGGCCGCGTCGTCGGGCTGCCCGTCGAGCTGTTCGAGCACGTCGAGCAGGATGTCGACGGGAGCGAGCTCCGGGCCGCCGCTCTGGGCCGCGGGAAACGTCGAGCGCCACCAGGCCAGCGTCTGCTCGGGTGGGCCCGACCAGCATTCGGCCGCGCAGTCGATGCGTTCGAGCCCGGTCGGGCCGCGGGCGAGCGCCGAATAGAAGAGCTCACCCGGCACGAAGGCGCGGCGCGAGTGGTGGCAACAGCCGTGCGGGCGATGAAGCTTGATGTCCATGCTTACCGACAGCCCCGAGGTCTCGACGAGACATATAGGGAACGTCGGAGAGCGCTTCAAGCCACGTTGGGGTTGCGCGACGGCGCAGTCTAGGCAAGGCCGGCGAGGAGCCTGTCGGCCACCTCTGTGATCCCGCCCGCGTCGTGCGTGTCGACGACGACATCGGCCGCGGCCCGCACGTCCGCAGTGGCGTTGCCCATCGCGATGCCCAGCCCGGCGCCGCGGATCATCGGCAGGTCGTTGACGTCGTCGCCGACCGCGCAGATCGCCTCGGGCTCGATGCCGAGCCGGGTTGCCACGCCGACCACGCCCGTCCATTTCGTGACACCGGCCGGTGCGATCTCGCACATCCAGTCGCGATAGCGGGGGCTGCGGATCACGTGGAGCGAGAGCCGGCCGGGCCAGGCCTCGAGGAGCGCGGCCTCGAGATCGAGCATCGCCGGCTGTGATCCCATCACGAAGCCGGCGAACGCGTCGGGCGGCGGCGCCCTGTCGAGATCGGGTCGCACGTCGGCGAGGGCCCGGTTGCGCTCGAGATAGACGTCGACACCCTGCCTGGCGGCGTCGAGTGCGGGCAGGCGGCGGCAGTGGAAGTCGTATCCGGCGGCGAAGCTGTCGGTGTAGACGATCGGCTCGTGCCCCCGGTTCACGATCTGCCGCAGCACGCCCACCAGCACATCTGTGTCGAACGCGGCTCGCGCGAGCGTGGCATGGGTGCGCGAATCCTTGACGAGCGCCCCCGACGCCGTGATGAGCGGCGCGGCGATGCCCAGTCGCGCGGCGACCGGCAGCGTGTCGCGATAGCGGCGGCCGGTGGCGAGGATCACCTCGATGCCGGCGGCCTGAAGGCGGGCGACGGCGGCACACGTGGCGTCGGCGACCTCGTGCCGGCTGTCGCACACCGTGCCGTCGACGTCGAGCGCGAGCAGCTTGATCTGCCCGCCGCCGGCCCCTGCCCGGGACACCAGGGGCGAACGATCCGCAGAGGTTTCGGGTGCGTCGGGCATGCCGCGTATGGTACACCCTGAGGCATGACCGACATTCCGTTCACCCCCGTTGCCAAGGCGGGCGACATCCCGGCGGGAGAAGGCCGCACGTTCGAAGTGGCAGGCCGGCTCGTGGCCGTGTTTTTCGATGGCGCCGCCTATTCGGCGATCGATGACCTCTGCCCGCACATGGGCGCCTCGCTCGGCTCGGGGCCCTTCTGCGACGGCGTCGTCACCTGCCCGTGGCACGCCTGGCGGTTTCGCATCACCGATGGCGCCTGGTGTGACAACCCCAAGCTCAGGGTCGATGTCTTCGAGACCCGTGTCGTCGACGGCCGGATCGAAGTGCGTGTGCCCCCCGCCCGCCCGGTGGAACTTCCTCATACGCCGTAGCACAGGCGTGGAGGGCAGGCGTGTAGGGCAGGCTTCAGCCTGTCACTTCACCACGAACGACGCGCCGGGCACGAGCACGTGAGGCGTGGCGAGCTGCGCCGCTGCGACGGCCTCGGCCCACGCAGCGGCGTCTTGTGCGATCGGCGGCCAGGTGTCGTAGTGATTCGGCAGCGCGACCTTCGGTTTCAGGAGCCGCAGCGCCTCGATCGCGTCGTCCGGGCCCATCGTGAACAGGTCGCCGATCGGCAGGATCGCCACGTCGAGGCCGCGGCCGCGGGCATCGGGCCGGCCGATCCGCTCCATGTCGGAAAACAGGCATGTGTCGCCGGCGATGTAGATCCGGCGGCCGCCCACATCGAGCAGCCAGCCGGCCGGGTTTCCGCCGTAGGTGCCGTCGGCAAAACTCGATGAGTGGTGGGCGATCTCCATCTTCGCCGTACCGCCCGGCACCTGCACCCGGCCGCCGAAATTCATCGGCTGCGTCTTGTCGACGCCCTGCTTTCCGAGCCACTGCGCGATCTCGAAATTGCAAAACACGGTGGCCTGCGTGCGCTTGGCGATCGCCACTGCGTCGGCCACGTGGTCGAAGTGCGCATGGGTGATCAGGATCGCGTCGCATCCCACATCCCTCGCCTTCATCGACGCCGTTGGGCATTCGTCGAAGAACGGATCGACGAGCAGAACACCGTGACCAGTGTCGATGAGCCACGTGGCGTGGCCAGTCCAAGTGAGCGTGACGGGCATGAGACACCTCTTCGGGAAGGAACTTGAGTGGCAGGGCGCCGGCTCGGGGGCGGCAACTGATCTTCGCACGAAACATCGGCATTCTGCCGACTTTCGCTTGGCTCCTCGCGTGGGCTGCGGCAGCCCAAGGCTCGTCGAGCGTTCGCCGACCCCCTC
>JBMLMS010000351.1:0-2723 GCA_049243925.1 Pirellulales bacterium | reverse complement strand
CCTTCATGTGGTCGAAGTTGTCGAGCACGAGCCGTGCGACCGCCATCGTCCGCAGATCCATGGCGGGCGTGGGCTTGGCGATGTGGGAGAGCCGGGTGTTTTCCGGGTGGAAGGCGTGCGGGATGAATGTCTGAAAGCCGCCCGTCTCGTCCTGCAGTTCACGCAGCCGCAGGAGATGGTCGGTGCGGTGGAAGGCGTTCTCGATGTGGCCGTAGAGCATCGTGGCGTTGCTTCGTAGGCCGAGTTCGTGGGCGGTGCGATGGACCGCGAACCACTCCTTCGTGTCGGCCTTGTGCTCGCAAATCTTGTCACGGACCTCCGGGTGGAAGATCTCGGCGCCGCCGCCGGGCAGGCTGCCCAAGCCGGCGTCTTTCATCTCCACGAGGATGTCGCGGATGCTCCGCTTCGTGAGATGGCAAAACCAGTTGATCTCGACCGGCGTCCAAGCCTTCAAGTGAAGCGCCGGGTAGGCGTCGTGGAGCAGGCGGACGACGCTCAGATACCAGTCGTAGTCTTTCTGGTGGTGAAGCCCGCCCACGATGTGCATCTCGGTGGAGCCCGACTCCACGGCCTCGCGGCCGCGAGCCAGGATCTGCTCGTCGCTCATCACGTAGCCGCGCTTGTCGCGCAGGTCGGCCCGGAAGGCGCAGAACGTGCAGCGATAGACGCACACGTTCGTGGGGTTTAGGTGCGTGTTGATGTTGTAGTAGCCGACGTTGCCGTTCTTCCGCTCGCGAACGAGGTTGGCAAGTTCGCCGAGCTCGTGGAGGTCGATCCGCTCGTCCCACAGCGACTCGGCCTCGGCAGCATCGAGCCGCTCCCCGGCCTCCACCTTCTCGCGGATCGCGTCGAGAGACGGTGTTACGGCACGAATCATGGGGGGTCCTCGGCGGGGCTGTGGAGGGCTGCGGCTTCGCTACTACCAGAACCGCAGCGGATCGATTTTCGCAACCGCTCCCGAAAAAACGCCCCATTCACCGGGGAAAAGGCAACAGCCGGCCCGTGATCTGCGACATCAGTCTGTGGGAGGTGGCCTTGCTCGTGCCGCTGTGGACGGCTTGATCGAGTGACGCGGATACCGCCGCTGTGCGATACTCAAGCCGCACCGAATAGTGCCTGAGGCGTTTCCGTCAAAGGCGTCCCCCGCCGCATGTCGAGCTGCGAGGAATGCGGCACCAACGGCATGAACAGCGTGAATCTGCTCCTGATCCTGATGCCGCTGGGCCTGTGCGGCGGCATGATCGTGGCGGCGGTGGCGGGGCATCGCCTGGCGGTGGCCCGACGGCAACGGCTGGATACCGAGGCGACGGTGGGCACGAGCGCCATCGATGCGGCCGTGCTCGGCCTCCTGGGCCTGCTCGTCGCCTCCTGGGCCTGCTCGTCGCCTTCTGGTTCAGCTCGGCCGGCACCAGGCTCGACATCCGCCGCAGCCTGATCGTGGAGGAGGCCAACTCGATCGGCACCGCGTGGCTGAGGCTCGACCTGCTGCCGGAGGACGTGGAGGTGCAGGTGCAGGTGCGCGACCTGTTTCGGCACTACGTCGACGTGCGGCTGGCACAGACCACCGAAGTGGGCCGGCCCGGGCCGCAGGAGCCGCTCGACCGCCGGCTCACCGAACTCCGCCATGCCATCTGGGGCCGGGCCGTGGCGGCGGCCCCCCGGAGCACGAGCGATCAGGCGGCCGCCATCCTGCTCGAGTCGCTCAACGGGATGTTCGACGCCGGCACCCGTCACCAGGCCGCGTTCGACGCGCACACGCCGACGGCCATCCTCGTGCTCCTCCTGGCGGTCGGCATCCTCTCCGCCCTGCTCGCCGGCCACGACATGGGCTGCCAGGGAACCTTCAACCCGCTGCACGTGGTCGTATTCGCCGGCGTGGTGTCGCTCACGATCTGGGTGATCTACGACCTGGAGATGCCGCGCTACGGGCTGATCAGGGTCGACAACTTCGACAAGACGATGCTCGACGTGCGGGCCGACTTCCAGTGGCCCGACGCGAAGCCCGCCCCCTGATGCTCGACCAAAAGGTGACAGCCACCAAAATTGGTGAAGTTGACATCTTGCCCAGATTTGGTGGCTGTCACCTTTTGCTCCCGAAGCTCCACCTCGAAGCCCGCCGTCTGCAGCGCGTCGGCGACCTGGTTCAGGGTGCCCAGATCGGTATTCACGCCGAGATCGAGATCCTCGGTAAATCGCACATAGCCATGTGCTGCCAAGGCGACGGCCCCGATCACCAACGCCCCCACCCCTCTCGACTCGAGAATGCCGGTGACCTCCTCGGCAGCCCGAATCACCTCATCGGGATCGGTCATTGGTCACGCCTTGCGGGGGCCGGCTGGAGCGATGCGAATCGTCGCCCCAACCCCAAGGCCGCCTTGACTCTCTCCTCGACCGTCATGCGACGGACGCGAACGATCTCGGCCTGCCGCGACGCATTGTGGCTGACGCTGGGCCGCAGCCGTGGAAAAGACGGTTCGTCAGACGGTTGGTTCACCATCCTCACATGATACTTCCAAAAGGGCCAACTGGGGACGGGAGCCAATGACCCCGGTATCGACCGGAAACTACTTGAATCGACCCTGGTAGAGCGGCCCCGTGCCGAGCGTCCCATGCGCATGGTGCCATCGCATCGTGTGCGTCATGGTCAGCCGATGCATAAACCCCGAAAGGTCGCCATCGGCCTCCGGCCAGAGCACCAGATGCCAGTGGTTTGGCATCAGGCA
>JBMLMS010000350.1:0-1057 GCA_049243925.1 Pirellulales bacterium | reverse complement strand
TGCTCCTCGCCCGCGCGGACGTCCCAGCCGGCGAGCGACGTGCCATCGAACAGCGAGCGCGAGTCCGCGGCAGAAGCCGACGGGAGGCCCATTGCGACAACGAACGCCACCACAAACAGGGAGGCGAGGGGGTCGGCGAACGCTCGAGGAGCATTGGGCTGCCGCAGCCCACGCGACAATCTGAAAGACCGCGCAGCGGCGACTTTTGCCGCCCCCGAGCCGGCACTCACCAGAAAGGCACGAAGTCGCATTGAAGAATCTCCTCTTCAGGCGGACGGCATGTTGAAGTCAAACACGATCACGCGGGCGAGACACGGCACCACGATGTCTTTCACCCGCTCATGCTCCGGGTGCGGCAGGTATTCGTCGCGGGCCTGCGGGCTCGCGAACGTCATGATGAAGCCGTGCGTGAAGCCATCGTTCAGGCCCTCATTGCTATCGTAGGGGCCGTAGTGGAAGTCGAGCAGGCCGGGGATCTTGCCCACCATGCCCGCCATCTCGCGGAAGCAGGTGTCGATCTGCGGGGGCGAGACCTCCGGCTTGAATTGAAAGACGCCGTAATGCTTGACCTGGGGCATGGGGACTCCTCGGGGATGGGGCATCGATTTGGTGGGCATTCCTCAACTCTCCTCTCGGCTCACGCCTCGGGCTTCCATGGGGAGCCGGCGGATGTGCGCGAGCAGGGCCTCGACGCAGGTACGGGCGAAGACGGGATCGTTGATCGTGCAGTCGAGCGACGTGCAGGGGATGCCAGGGCGGAGGGCGGTCTCAATCGCGTTGAAGAGCGCCGCGTCGGCGTGCGGATCATGGAAGGGGCCGCCTTCCTCGCTGATCACGCTGACGCCCCGCCGCGGGATGAGCACGCTCACGGGCCCGTGCGAGGCGTTGATCTTCGCCGCCACCATGTGGCCGAGGGCCGTACACTCCGCGGGCGTCGTCCGCATGAGCGTGACCTGCGGGTTGTGGATGTAGAAGGTGCGGCCAGCGTATTTCTCGGGCACCGTCTGCCGCTCGCCAAAATTCACCATGTCGAGGCAGCCGGGGGCCACGACGGCCG
>JBMLMS010000349.1:0-11180 GCA_049243925.1 Pirellulales bacterium | reverse complement strand
GAGCCGATGCCGTCGACAAGCACCCGCACGGCCACCCCACGGCTCACTGCCCGTCCCAGGGCCTCGGCGAAGATTGTGCCGGTGGGATCGTTGTCGAAGATGTACGACGAGAGGCCGATGCTCCGGGTGGCGGCGTCGATCGCGGCGAGCATCCGCGGATAGGCCTCGTCGCCCCCGGCGAGCGAGCTGATCGCGTTGCCGTCGACGAGCGGCCGATTCGTCACCTCACCGACGAGTGTGGCCAGCGACCGCAGCGGGGCTCCCGGCGGGCCGATCGCGGCGGTGAGCCGCTCGGGGCCAGGGACCGACGCCCGGAGCTCGTGGATCACGGTCAGTGCCCCGGCCCGCAGCTGGGTCGCCCGGGAGCGAATTCGATTGACCCCCAGCACCGCATAGGCGATCGCCCCGAACACCGGCGACAGCCAGATCAGGCCCACCCACCCGATGGTGGAGCGCGTGTCGCGCTTGACGAGGATCGCATGGGCGCTCGCCAGCACGTTGATGGCGAGGATGGAAAACGCGAGCACGTGCGGCCAGACGATCAGCCACCACCGCCATGCCGTCGCCAGGAAGGTTTCCATGCGGGCAAGGCTACCAAACTCGTCACCACCGCGCTCGCACGCAGTTCATGGTGCCGGTGCTACCGGCTGCCAGCAGGGCGGGAGCGGAAGCTCCGGTTTGTCGGGCAGGCACGGGGCGTCGAGTGGATGGGGAATCATGGGCTGCGGGTCGCCCGGCCTCACGCGGTCGCGCCGCAGGAACGTGAACTCCATGACCGTCGGGATCTCGAGTGTGCCGCGGCGTTGCGTTGGGGCGTAGTTGTTCGGGTGGAGATGGCAGACGACGAAATCGGCCAGCAGCTTGTCAAAAATCGCACTCATCAGCATGCAGCCGAATGTGCTGAACAACCACTCGAGTGAATGAAACTCGATCACCATGATCCGAAACCGCCGCAGCACCGTCGCGGGCGTGTCGATGAGCACGGCATATTCAGATCCCTCGATGTCCATCTGCAGGAGCAGGTCGCCGGGCAAGCCGTCCGGACCGCGCCGCGCTACCCAGTCCTCGAGCCGCATGAACCCGCGGTTCCTGCTGCTGCCGAGGAATCTTTTTTCAAAGGAGTGGAACACCGCCCCGGGCGGCGGCCCGTCCACGGAGCCGTCGGCCAAGGCGGAGGGGATGCCGCTCCGCCGGAACAGGTCGGTCTCGAAGTCGGCGTTGGTCGAGACGCCGGGCGAGAAGCACATCGCGATCCCACCGAGGTCGTCGGGGATCAGGTAGCCGCCGTCATGGGCGGATCCCACGCGAATCAGTTCGTGGCCGCAGGGCACGGGATGCAATCGCGTGATTAGGGCGGCCAGCGTCGCCGGCGGCGTGGCAGCGGCGATCACTGCGTTGGACGGCGCGCTGGTCACGACGAGGTGGCCTTGATTCGCTTCATGGTTGCGGCCTCGGGCTCGAGGCCCTTGTAGAAGGCGTCGAGTGGGTAGCAGCCGCTGCGGAGTCCGTTGCGCGGCGCCGTGGTGCAGTCGCTGAACGTCCGGCAGACGAGGCCGCGGGTCGGAGCGTTGCCGGCCAGCGTGTCGGCCGGAAGATCCGGATAGGAGAGTACCATCCTGCCGAGCCCCACGACGTCGATCCAGCCTGCGCGCACCACGGCTTGTGCGGCGTGGACGGCATAGTCTTGGAGATACGTGTAGCCGGAGCCGATGAGCACGATGCCCGGTACGGCGGCCTTGGCCTGCCGGCACGCGTCGATCTGCCGCCACACGCCGATGAGCGGATCCTCCGGCGGCGGGTAGCCGTCGGAGGGCGGAAACGCCGCTGGCCGCTGGAGATGGGGCACTGTGTAGGGGCTGCCGGCCGAGAGGTTGACCGTCGGCACGCCGGCATCACGGAGAATCTCGAGGAGCCGAATCGGCTCAGTGAGATCGACCCGCAGCGGATCGTGTTCATCCACGCCGAAGCCGCAGTCGTAGGGCAGCAAGTCGGCGAATGGAAACGGTTCGCCGTGGTCGCCGACCTTGTGCCAAGGCACGGTGTCGAACAGCGAGAGCCGCACGCCGATGACGAGCCCGGGGCACTCCGCCTGAATCCGGCCCACGATCGTGCGCAGGACCCTTGTGCGGCCGTCGAAGTCGCCGCCAAACCTTCCTGGCCGACGTCGGGCCGAGAGAAACTCGTGAAGCAGGTAGCCGTGGCAGGCCTTGATGTCGACCATCGGAAAGCCTGCGGACGCGGCCATCCGGGCCGCCGCGACGTAGGCGTCGATGAGCCGCTCGACGTCGTCGTCGGTGAGCACGCAGGCAGTGTCGGCAGGGTCGACGCCGTGCCGCGCGTCGAGGAGCGGATGATGGTAGGCGATGCGGGGCTGGCGACCGGCACTCGTGGGCTTGGAAAATCGGCCCGAGTGCGTGAGCTGCAAGGCGACGAGGAGATCGTCGACGGTGCCGAACCGTGCGCGGTGGGCGTCGTGTACTTCCGAGTGGAGCGCACGAAAGCCGGCGACGTCGCACACTGGAGCGAGGAGCTGGTTGGGGTTCGCGCGACCTTCCAGAAGCACGCTCACCGCCTCGCCACCCCAGATGAGTTTCGCGCCGCTCTCGCCAAACCGCTGCCAGCGTCGCAGGAGCGTCTCGTTGGGCCGGCCATCGAGCGTGGCATCCCAGCCCTCCATGGGATGTATGCACCAGCGGTTGCCCACCGTGAAGCCGCCAATGTCGATCGGTGCGGCGAGCGGCGAACCCTCTGCGGCGGAAAGAATCTTGTCGTCGAGCGGAATCGGCGCGGCGAGCGACTCCAGCCGGGCCCGCAGGTCGGCGGCAGTGCGAAAGCGGGCAATCCGTGGAAACGTGGAAATGGTTGCGGTCTCGTGACGATACTGTAGCCCAATGGTCAAAATCGATCCTGCCACGCTCGTTCGACCGCGCCGCGTGATTCGCGGCATGTCGGCGATTCTGCTCCCCTTCACTCCGGATTGCCGCATCGACTGGGACGCGTTTGCAGCCCATGTGGCACGGACGGCCGCGGCCGGCATCACGCCGGCGGTGAATATGGATACGGGCTATGTCCAGCTGATCGACGACGCCACCCGCCGGCAGGCCCTCACGATCGCCCGGGACACGCTCGGGCCGCACGGGGAAATGGTCGCCGGGGCCTGTGTCGTCGATGCGCCGGGGGCGGCGTTCGACGAGGCGGGGTATGGCCGGCAGTTCGACATGATCGCAGCCGCGGAAGCGATTCCCGTCATCTTTCCTTCGCACGGGCTCACGGCTGGCACCGATGCCGACTTCGTGGCCCGCATCGAACGGCTGGGCGCACGTGCGGAGCGGTTCATCGGCTTCGAGCTCGGCTCGGCCTTCGTTCCCTACGGTCGTGTGCTCGGCCTCGACGCCTATGAAGCCCTGATCCAGATTCCCACCTGCATCGGTGCCAAGCACTCGTCGCTGTCACGGCGGCTGGAGTGGGAGCGGATCGCAGTGCGCAACCGCGTGCGGCCGGAATTCCACGTGTTCACCGGCAACGACCTCGCGATCGACATGGTGCGGTACGGCAGCGACTGGCTGCTCGGCCTGTCGACGGCCTTCCCCGAGGCCTTCGCCAAGCGTGATCGCTGGTGGGCCGCCGGCGATTCACGCTTCGACGAGCTCGACGACGCACTTCAGGCCCTGGGTGATTTCGCCTTCCGCCCGCCGGTGCCCGCCTACAAGCATTCGATGGCCCAGACGCTACACCTCAGGGGGCTGCTCGCCAGCGACGAGCCGCATCCTGACAGCCCCCGCCGACCGGCCTCCGATCGCGAGATCATCGTCACGATCCTCGACCGCATCACGCAGGCTGTTGCCGCGTAGGGATGGCGTTCTGCGCCACCGGCGACACTTCGTCGAGCCGAAATTCCTTTCGGCTCATCGCCTCGTAGTGATGCCCGATATCGATCTGGGCACCTTCGGTCACCTGGTTGCCATTGGCATCGAGCCGCGCGTTCATCGTGGCCTTCTTGCCGCTGCGGCAGATCGTCTTGATCTCGACGATGTTGTCGGCCCAGGCGAGCAGGTATTTGCTGCCCTCGAAAGGTTCGCCCCGGAAATCAGTGCGGATGCCGTAGCACAGCACCGGGACCGAGAGGCGGTCGCAGACGAGGGTGAGCTGGAGCACCTGTTGGGGCGTGAGAAACTGGGCCTCGTCGATGAGCACGCAATGCACTCGCCCAGCCTCGGTGCGTGTTTGGATCGCGGTGAGGAAATCGTACTCCTCGCCGAAGGCGATCGCATCGCGGGCGATGCCGATCCGTGAGTGAATTTGTGGCGAACCTGTGCGGGTGTCGATTGCCGGCGTGTAGAGGAGCGTCTGCATGCCCCGCTCTTCGTAGTTGTGCGCCGACTGCAAAAGCGTCGTGCTTTTGCCGGCGTTCATCGCCGAGTAATAGAAATACAGTTGGGCCATATTCGCTCCGAGCAAACGTCACGGTTCGGTCGGCCCCGATTGTGACCGAAGTCACGCGGGCCGTGAACTGGTCGGGCGGCTGGCCGGGGGCAGCTTCAGGCCCATGTCTCGCAACTGCTTCTCCGCCTGCGCGGCCCAGCCCCGGTTGGCGGCGGGGCTGGCCGGGCTGGGGTGGAGGATCGTGCCGATCGCCGGTCCGCCACGGCCAAGAGCCGCCTCAGCCCGTGCCGTGGCGAACGCCCCCACGCCGATCACTCGACGAGGCTCACACCACGCCACGAGCCGCCGCAGTGCTTCGTCGCAGGCCTCGAACAGGGGCTCAGATTCGCGTTTCGGGAGCTTGTCGGGCGTGCGATTTTTTCCGGACGCCTCCATGAACACGAGCGGGCAGTAGTTCGCCACCAGAAACGCGCGGCTGAATCGGCGGGGCGTGCGGTAGCGGTCGCGGGCCCAGCCCCAAAACCGCCGGCCGCTCACCTCGCTCCGACCGCACGCAAAGCCCTCCACCGGCCGCTTCGGATGGACGACGGCCGGCTGGTCCACCCGCTCCTCGATCCTGAGAAAGTCACGCACGAGGCCCACCTCGCCGAACGGCACGCCCGTCTGAGCCATGCCCCACGGTCCCGGGTTCATCCCCACGAGGAGCGCGTCCACGCCCTGCGTGGCGTAGCGCCGGAGATATGCCTCGTGCGACCGGCGTGCGTAGACCAGCGGGTTGTAGACGCACAGGGTCGGCCGCCCGAACCGCAGTCCGGCGACCTCCCGAGCCAGCCAGCGTGAAATCGCGATCGGATGCATGGCAGCTTCAGGAGACGTTGGGCACGAAGCGGCCGCCGCGGCACCGCTTCAGGTAATCGAGCGCCGCGACCTGCCCGGTGGTCTCGAGTGCATCGCGATAGACCGGATCATGGAAGCCCTCGATGTCGATGCTGCCGCGCCAGCCCGCCATCCGGAGCGTGCTGATGAGGTCGGTCCAGTTCGTGTCGCCGAACCCCGGCATGCGGTGAAACACGTAGGGCACCCCGCCACGGATTCCGTGCTCGCGCACCACGTCGTGGAGCACGGTGGCGTCTTTGCCGTGGATGTGCCAGATGCGATGTGCGTAGCGCCGCAACTGCGGCAGCGGGTCGACGAAGCTCACGAGTTGGTGGCAGGGCTCCCATTCGAGGCCGATCACGGGGCTCGAGACCTCGGCAAACATGGCCTCCCAGGCCTGCGGAGCGTGGGCGATATTCCAGTCGCCGCTCTCCCAGGTGCCACGCTTCTCGCAGTTTTCAAACGCCAGCCTGACACCCCGCTCCTCGGCCCGGGCGGCGAGCGGCCGAAACACCTCGCCGAAGCGGCCATACGATTCGGGCACTGGCCGGCCGGGCACCCGGCCTGCAAAGCCGGCCACGACGTCGCAGCCGAAGAGCGGCGCCGCGTCGATGAGCCGCTCCCAGTCGTGCACAGTTTCCCCGCTCGTGAGCGGATTGCCGTACACGCCGAGGGCGCTCACGCGCGGTGGAAGATCCTGCTCCGCAGGCGACGACTCAACGAGCACCCTCCGCACCGCTGCGAACAGGCCTGACATGTCGACGTTGCCGATCGAGCGGCCAAACACGATCTGGAACGTCTCAAACCCGAGGCTGATCAACTGACGGATCACCTCGGGCGTCCGCTCGTGGGCGGGCACGACGGTGCCGATTCGGATGTCCGCGTGCGAGCTCATGGCACAAGCCTACGGTAGACTTGGAAACGATGCGACTGCTCAGCTGGAACATCCACAAAGGGATCGGCGGCCGGGATCGCCGCTACGCGCTCGAGCGGATCATCGACTGCATCGAGGCGGAAAACCCCGACATCGTCTGCCTCCAGGAGGTCGATCGGCTCGTCCGCCGCAGCCGGTTCGACGACCAGCCGCGGCTGCTGGCCCACGCGCTCCGCTTCCATTCGGTGTTTCAGCAAAACGTGCCCGTCGGCGGCGGCTCCTACGGCAATCTCGTGCTCTCAAGGTGGCCGGTGGCGAGCCGGCACCGGCTCGGGCTCCGGCATGGCACCCGCAAGCCACGTGGCGCACAGCTGCTCATCGTCGATTCGCCGGAGGGTGCACTGCATCTCGTGCACACGCATCTCGGACTCGCCGAGCGCGAGCGACACTGGCAGGTGGAGCGTCTCCTCGGCCACATGCTCTTCCGCTCAGCCGACCGGCATCCCACGCTCATGGTGGGTGACTTCAATGATTGGCGCGACTCGCTCACCCCGTCCCTCGCTGCCGGCGGCTTTCGTCAGGTGACGAGCCCCATCGGCCGGTTCCGCACGTTTCCGGCGTGGCTGGCGATCGGGGCCCTCGACAAGGTGTTCGCCCGTGGGCCGATCGAGGTAAGGCAGGCGCGCGTGGTGCGTACGAGTCTCGCGAAGGTGGCGAGCGATCACCTGCCCGTCATCGTCGACTTTCATCTCACGAGGAAGCCCGAGGCGTAAGCCGAGAGGATGCGGGCGGGTCATCGATTTTCATGTCACGCGGAAGCCCGAGGCGTAAGCCGAGAGGATGCGGGCGGAAGCACTCCCTTCGGCTCACGCCTCGGGCTTCCTGGTGGAGTTTCGGCTCACGCCTCGGGCTCCCCGCGTCATCTTTCCACGAGTGACTCGGCGGCCGCGGCGATCGTGGCTTCGATGTCGGCGTCGGTGTGCGCGGCCGAGAAGAAGAGCGCCTCGTATTGGCTGCACGGCAGATAGATGCCGCGGTCGATCATCTTCCAGAAGAAATCGGCGTAGCGGGCCGTGTCGGACATGCTCGCCGTCTTCCAGCCGGTGACCGGCACGACCTCCGGGCCCTTCTGGAAAAACATCGTCATCATGCTTCCCACGCGGGCGACCCACGCGGGCACGCCGGCCGCGGACGCCGCCTCCCGGAAGCCCTGTTCGAGACGGGCACCGTGCCGCTCGAGCCGCTCATAGGGCGGGTTGTCGCGGAGTTCTTCGAGTGTGGCCGTGCCGGCGGCCACGGCGAGCGGGTTGCCGGAAAGCGTGCCCGCCTGAAACACCTTGCCCGCCGGGAGCACGTGGTCCATCACGTCGCGGCGGCCGCCGTAGGCCCCGAGCGGCAGCCCGCCACCCACGATCTTGCCGAGCGTGGTGAGATCGGGCGTGACGCCGAGAATCTGCTGGGCACCGCCGAGTGACAGCCGAAACCCCGTCATGACCTCGTCGAACACGAGCAGCGCCCCGTGGGCGAGCGTGAGCTTGCGGGCCGCGGCGAGAAACTCCCGCGACGGCGTCACGAGCCCCATGTTGCCCACCACCGGCTCCATGAGGAGGGCCGCGATCTCGAGGCCACTGGCCTTAAAGAGCGCCTCGAGCCCTGCGACGTCGTTGTACTCGAGCACGATCGTGTCGGCGGCCGTGCCGGCCGTGACCCCGGGCGAATTTGGCACGCCGAGCGTGGCGGCCGATGAGCCCGCAGCCACGAGCAGGCTATCCACGTGGCCGTGGTAGTTGCCGGCGAACTTCACGATCTTGTCGCGGCCGGTGAACCCGCGGGCGAGCCGCACCGCGCTCATCGCCGCCTCGGTGCCGCTGCTCACCATCCGCACCTTCTCGATGCTCGGCACCGCCGCGATGATCAACTCGGCGAGATGGCTTTCAGCCTCTGTGGGCGCACCGTAGCTCGTGCCCTTGCCGAGCATTTCCTCGATCGCTGCGATCACGCGCGGATGACGGTGGCCGAGGATCATCGGGCCCCACGAGCCGATGTAGTCGAGATACACGTGGCCGTCGATGTCGGTGAGCCGCTGGCCGAGTGCGCTTTCGAAAAAGATCGGTTCGCCGCCGACGCCGCCAAAGGCGCGGGCGGGAGAGTTCACGCCCCCCGGGATGAGTTCCTTGGCACGGGCGAAGGCGGTATGGCTGCGATCGCGGCTTGACATGGTGGCGGTGATTCCAAGGACGAGAAGACAGGCTGAAGCCTGTCCTACTGGGCGAGGAGTTCTTTCGCGGCGGCGACGGCGGCCGCTGCGTGGGGCCGCGTACTGTAGAGATCGACGATGCTTTCGAGGAGTGCGCGGCGGCGGGCCATGAGCGTTTCCTGCTGGCCGCCCACGGTCTTGGAGGCCTCGGAAGCGAGCGCGGCTGCCTGGCGAAAAATCTCGGCGATCTTCCGGGCGTCTTCGGTCTGCTCACGAGCCGCCAGAGGCCCGAGGCGGTCGATCTGCCGGTGGGCGAGATCGAGCCAGAGCGTCGGGTCGTCGGCGGGCCGTGCGGTGGGGATCGGCTTTCCCGCCGTCGCGTGATGCACCGCGATCAACGCCTCGAGGGCGTCGCGACAGGCCGATGGGCTGTCGGGCTCGCGTTCCATCGCGGCGCGGTAGTCCCGCTCGAGCGGAGAGGGTGCCTTGCCGCCGAGCGGCCGCCGTCGAGACCGTTTCTCGAGGGCATCGAGGGCGAGCGATCGAGCCAGGGTGCGCACCTGCCCGGCGCGGGGGTCATCGGGGAAGCGGTCGATGAACCGCTCGATATCCGGAAGCGCGTCGCGGAGGTCACCGCCGGCCGCCGCCGCCGTCTGAGCGGCCTCGATGCGGGCGTAGAGCTCGTCCACGGTCGGTGGCTTCAAGAGCAGATAGCCGCCCGCCGCCAGCAGCGCGAGCGTGATCAAGGCCGCGATAGCCTGCCACCGCTGTTCGGCGGCCCGACTGCGGGCCGCCTGCTCGCTCGCCGCCCGGTCGAGCTCCGCGACCGTCGTGAAGCGGCTGCGTGGAGCCCGCTCGACGACGGTGGCCGCCGCACCGCTGCCACCGGCGCCCGTGACGGCGTCGGCATCGATCGGTTTCGTGGTGTTGCCGGCGAGCGCGCCCGTGGCGGCATGCGTGCGGCCGTCGGTGGCGTCGCCCTTCACCACCAGATCATCGCGGGCTGTGCCGGCGCTCGTCGGAGCGAACAGGTCCACCTGCTTTCCGGGCACAGGCGTCGGTAGCGGAAGCTCCGTGAGCGGTCCCGGGCTGGACTCATGGTCGGTCGGATGAAGCGTCTCGATCGCGGTGAGCAGACGGCCGAGGGCCAATGCGTTGGGGGGCCGGCTCGCCGGGTCTTTGGAGAGCAGCCTGTCGATGAGCAGATCGAGCTCCGCGGGCACATCGGCCGCGAGCGTCGACACTCGCGGCGCGGGCTCCACCTGCTGCTTGCGGATCACTTCCGCCGCCTGGCCGCCGCTGAACGGCGGGCGGCCGGCCAGCATCGCGAACATCACGAGCCCGAGTGCATAGAGATCGACGCGATGGTCGACCGGTCCTCCGGCCGCCTGCTCCGGTGCCATGTATTCGGCCGTGCCCACGACGTTGCCGTGGGCCGTGTGGGCCGCGCCCCCGAAGAGCTTCGCGATTCCGAAGTCGGCGAGCTTGACCCGGGCACCGAGGTCGGCGTCGGCTCCATCGGCCACGAGTAGGTTGGCCGGCTTGAGATCGCGGTGCACGACGCCATGATCATGCGCCGCCTTGAGCGCCCGGGTGACGGCGAGCGCCACGCTCACCGTCTCACGCCACGTAAATCGGCGGCCCGCCCGCAGCAGCTGATCGAGGCTCTGCCCGGGCACGAGCTCCATCGCGAAATACGGCTGATCGTCTTCCTCGCCAAACGCGAGCAACTGCACGATGGCGGGATGCCGCAGGCTCTTGAGAGTTTCGATCTCGGCGTCGAACCGTTTTCGCAGCCCGGCGTCGTCGGCCAGGTGGGCGGCGAGCATCTTGACGGCCACCCGCTGGCCCGCGGGGTCGGTCGCTTCGAAGACCGCGCCCATGCCGCCGCGGCCGAGCCTGTTCACGATCGTGTAGGGACCGAGCTGCGACGGTTGCATGCACGGAGTGTATCCTGCGGCCATGACGACACCCCACTCCCCTGCCCCGCCGGCCCGCGGCACGACCGTCCTGCTCCCCCGCGACACGAATCAGGCCCAGGGCTTGGCCCGGTATTGCCGCGACTTCCTCGGGCAGCCGCAGCCGATCGGCGCGGCCACGCTCGGGCTCCTCGAGCGGTTTCACCTCGATGCCGTGGGCTGCGGCGTCTCGGCGATCGCCCAGGCGGCCAACGCTCCCACGGTGCTCCGGCGCGAGGCCCTCTCCGCGCCGCCGGCTGCGGGCTCGCAGGGCGGCATCTGCTTCGGTGATCCGCGACCGTGCGCCGTCGAGAAGGCGGTGGCCGCCAATGCCTCGGCCGTGCGCGAGTGGGACTCCAACGGCACCAATTTTGGATTCGACGCTGCCAAGGGCCGGACGGCGGGCGAATTCGGCCACAACGATTGGTATCCCGTCGCGGTGGCCGCTGCCCGGGAGGCCGCCCTCGACGGCGACACGACGCTCCGCCTAATGCTCCTGATCGACGAGATCCGCGGCCGACTGGCCGAGGTGTTTGCGCTGCGACGCTTCGCGATCGACCACGTGCACCACGGCGCCGTCGCGAGCGCGGCGGCGTATGCGGCCGCGCTCGGCGGCACGGCAGACCAGATCGAATCGGCCATTGGGATGGTTGTGGCCCACTACGTGCCGTTTCGGGCGATCCGGGCCGGCCACCAGCTGTCCGACTCGAAGGGCGCGTCGGCCGCGCTCGCCGCGGAAGTGGCCGTGATGAGCGCACGGCGGGCGCTCGCCGGGTTCGTCGGCCCGCGCGACGTGTTTCGCAATCCGCTCGCCATCTACCGGCTCAACATGCCGTCGCCCGACGGCGAGAGCCCGTTCGATCTCGAATTCGGCACGGGCGGCGACGCGTTC
>JBMLMS010000348.1:0-3707 GCA_049243925.1 Pirellulales bacterium | reverse complement strand
CAAGACGCTCACGCCGTCTCTGGCACTTCGTCGAGGGCCACGGCGTAGGCGGTGGCGTGCGAGCGGCAGTGGGAGATGCTCACGAGCACACAGCGGATGCCGAGTTTCTCGGCGACTTCGAGTGTGCCGCCCTTCAGGAACGCCTGCGGGCGGCCTCCGGGGAGGTTGCGCACCTCGATGTCGCGCCACGATATGCCGCGCCGCCAGCCCGTGCCGAGCGCCTTGAGCACGGCCTCCTTGGCGGCCCAGCGGCCGGCGAAGTGCTGCGTGGCCATGCGGCGGCTGCGGCAGTATTCGATCTCGGCGGGCGTGTAGACCCGGCCGACGAACAGTTCCCCGTGCCGCTCGATCATCTGCGCGATCCGCAGGCATTCGGTGATGTCGGTGCCGATGCCGAGGACGTTCATGCCTTCCTCCCCGGGGCTGCGGCACCCCGTGAGAGCCCGCAGGCAGCGCGGGCTCTCGCGAGCACGGCCGCAGCCTGGCGCCGCGCCCGGGCGGCGCCGTCGGCGAGAATCGCTTCGATCCGGGCGGGATCGGCCTCCAACTCTGCCCGGCGGGCCCGGGCGTCGGCGAAAAAGTCGGCCGCGGCCTCCACGAGCGCCTTCTTCACGTCGCCGTAGCCGAAGCCGCCGCGGCGGTAGAGGGCCTCCATCTCCATCCGCTTCGCCTCGGGCGCCATGAGGGCGAAGAGTTCGAAGAGGTGGTCTCCGACCGGATCCTTCGGCTCCTCCATGGGCCGGGAGTCGGTCGTGATCCGCATGATCTTTTTCTTCTGCGCGGCGAGGTCTTCGAAGACGTCGATCGTGTTCTCGTAGCTCTTGCTCATCTTCTGGCCGTCGGTGCCGGGCACCTTTGCGCCCCCCTCCACGAGCCGCGGCGTCGGCAGCGTGAACACGTCGCCGTAGAGGTGGTTGAACGTGCCGGCGAGGTCGCGGCAGACCTCGATGTGCTGCACCTGGTCCTCCCCCACGGGCACGATGGTCGCATCGTAGGCGAGGATGTCGGCGCTCATGAGCACCGGATACGTGAACAGCCCGGCGTCGGCGGGCAGCCCGCGGGTCTTCTTGTCTTTGTAGGCGTGGCAGCGCTCGAGGAGCCCCATCGGGCAGACCGTCATGAGCAGCCAGGTGAGCTCCGTCACCTCGGGCACGTCTGACTGCACGAAGAGCGTGGCCCGGGCCGGGTCGAGGCCGAGCGCCACCAGATCGACCGCCGCGGCATGCACGAGAGACCGCAGGCGGGCGGGATCGCGCACCGTCGTGAGCGCGTGCAGATCGGCGATGAAGTAATAGGAGTCGCCCGCGGTCTGGAGTTCGATGTATTGCCTGATCGCGCCGAAGTAGTTGCCCCAGTGAAAGCGGCCCGTGGGCTGGATGCCCGAGAGCACCCTCACCGGTGGCGGAGCCTTGGCGGCGGAGCTCGATTCACTCGGCATGCGACGGGCTTTCGGGCGTGGGAGGGGGGCAGGCGGCGCGGGCGGGTGTGACGAGCGTGCCCACCACGTCGGTGAGCGAGGTGGCGCCGAGCTCGGCGATTGCGGCGGGGAGGGCTTCGAGCAGCCGGATCGAGGCGATCGGCTCGGCGAAATTGGCCGTGCCGATCTGCACGGCCGAGGCGCCCGTCACGAAGAATTCCATGCAGTCGTCGATCGTCATGATGCCGCCCACACCGATGATCGGGATCTCGACCGCCTGCCGCACCTGGTGCACGCAGCGCAAGGCGATCGGCTTGATCGCCGGCCCGCTCAGGCCCCCGATCACGTTGCCGAGCAGGGGGCGGCGCCGCCGCCAATCGACGGCCATTCCCTGACAGGTGTTGATCACGGTGAGCGCGTCGGCGCCGCCGTCGCGGGCTCCCTTGGCCACGCTCGCGATGTCGGTGACGTTGGGCGTGAGCTTCGCGAGCACGGGCAGCCGCGTCGCGTCGCGCACGCCGGCCACCACCCGCCGGCAGGCCTCGGGGTCGCTGCCGAGGTCGACGCCATGGCTGACGTTCGGGCACGAGATGTTGAGCTCGAGGGCGGCGATGCCTGGCAGTGCGTCGAGCCGTCGCGCCAGTTCCACGAACTCCGCCTGGTTCGCCCCCGCGATGCTCACGATCACCGGCGCGCCACAGGCCACGAGCCACGGCAGCAGTTTCACGAGGAAGGAGTCGATGCCATCGTTGTCGAGGCCGATCGAATTGAGCAGGCCGGCCGCCGTCTCGACCGTGCGCCACGGCACGTTGCCCTGCCGCGGCAACGGCGTGATCGTCTTGGGCACGATCCCGCCAAGCCGGGCGAGGTCCACGAAGCCGGCCATCTCCCTGCCGTAGCCAAACGTGCCCGACGCCACCAGGATCGGATTTGGCAGCCGCAGGCGGCCCAGAGTCACCGCGAGATCGACCGACCCGGCAACGGGCTTCTGGGAGGTCCTGGCGGGGTGGGACATGGTCGTGGAACAGGCCTTGGGCGTCTGGGCGACCGAGTGTAGTGGGTTTTCCCGCCGCCCCAACAAGAGTCTGCCAGCCATTTCTGCCGATTGTGCCGATCGGGTGAAGTTTGCCGGTCGGGAAGCCGATACCAGAGGGCGGAAGGCTGGTGTCGCGCGGTGGCCACTGTGGCTGTCCGGTTGACATTAGTGCTTGCCAGTCATAGGCTTCGGTCAAGTCCCCTTGCTGGGAGGGCCGGAGCTGTGACCAAGAAAGACATCGTCCGGACCATCGCCGAACAGATCGATCTCCCCCAGCTTCGCACGAAGGAACTGGTGCAGCGGACGTTCGACGCCTTGATCGAGGCGCTCGTCCGTGAGGGGCGGATCGAACTGCGAAATTTCGGGGTGTTCCAGATCAAGAAACGAGAGGCCCGCATGGCACGGAACCCCCGCACGGGCGAACGGGTTCCGGTCCACGCGAAAAGTGTCGTGACATTCAAGCCTGGCAAGGAGATGGAGGCACGGGTGCGGGAGCTCGATCGAGCGGCCGCAGAGCTCTCCTCCCCCCCGACGGGCGACACCTCCGAGCCCCCGGCGGGCTCGGCCGAAGCGTGAAAGCAGACCGGTTCGCACAGACTGGGAAAACTGGACAACGAAACTCGGCATCGCGTCGCTGGCCATGGATCGGCTACATGCGAGGCTGAAACACGGTGCCCGAGGCACTCGTGATGAGGTCATGGAGGACCGAACGATGAGGAAGGCCTGCTGGATTCTGGTGGCGAGTGTGCTCGTCTCGACGGGCACGGGCTGTCTCATCCCGATGTACTCGGGTGATCCGATCCGCCGCGCCCAGCAGCTCATCTACACCTCGGAAGACCTCCGGGCGATCACCGACGAATGGGAACGCATCTGGTTCCTCGACCAGCCTTCGCACATGACCCCGTGGCGCACGCACGGCGGTATTCTGTAAATACGCGAAACATCGGCATCCTGTCCGTTTAAGGATAGGTCGGCCAATGGCACTTCGGCAAGCGTCGGCCTGGCGGGGCGGATCATAAGGAGCAACAGTTGGGACCGATCGGGATGGATGCGACCCGATCGTGGATGTGCCGAAGAGCTTCCTATCCACGCTCAAGGCCGGATTTTTCTCGTCGGCTCGAGCCCGCCTTGAAACCGCTCTCCTCGCGGGCCGGCGAGACGGGCGGTGGTTCGAGCGCTTCGCCGAGATGTGTCAGGATCTGACTTTACGCGGGCGAAGCCATCCTGGCCTTCGCCCGCTTGCGAACCTCTCAC
>JBMLMS010000347.1:0-4479 GCA_049243925.1 Pirellulales bacterium | reverse complement strand
ACACGCCCGTGGCGATCGCCTCCTGGCCCACGTAGGTGTGGCAGGCGCCATGCAGCAAGCCTCGCTGGTGACAGCGGGCGAGCTCCTCCTCCGTCAGCCGGATCGTGAGCATCGCGCGGTACAGCCCGAGGAGGGCGTCGCGGTCGACGTCGGGGGCCGTCACGGCCGACGCCGATGGTCGGCGGCGGGCCGGCTTCGCCGAGGTGGTGGAGCCGTCTCGTTTCGTGGTCATGCGTCGTCTCCTGTCGTGCTGGGGCCGATGCTTCCTCCGGCGTTCATCGCCAGATTGCCGCCGTCCATCGGAATCAGCGTGCCGGTGATCCACGCCGAGGCATCGGAGGCGAGCAGCACGATCAGCCCCTGGATGTCCTCGGGCCTGCCAAGCCGTCCCCGCGGAATCCCGGAAAGCCACTTCCCCTCGAGCGCCGGATCGGCGGCGATCCGCTTCTCGACGCCGGGGTTCATCACCTGCGCCGGCAGGATCGCGTTGACCCGCACGCCCCGGGCGGCCCATTCGGTCGAGAGTTCGCGGGTCATCTGGGCCACCGCCCCCATCGCCATGCTGTAGGCGATGTGTCCGCGGCCGAGGGCGCTGACGCTCGCGAGGCTGCCCGTGTTGACGATCGACCCGCTCCCCTGCCGCAGCATCCGGATGCCCGCCTCGCGGCAGTTGGCAAAGCGGCCGACGACGAGGTTTTGGAGCACCGTCTGGATCTGGTCGATCGTGATGTCGAGCGGATCAGCCATGATGCCTTCGCCGGCGATGTTGGCCAGGAAATCGACGCGGCCGAACTCGCCGTCGATCCAGGCGAAGAGCCGCCGGGCGGCCTCGACGTCGGCGACGTCGTGCACCCGGGCGACGCCGTGGCCACCGGCCGCGGCGATCTCGTCGGCGGTGGCGGCGAGCCCGGTCTCGTTGCGGTCGAGCAGCACGACGGTGGCGCCATGGGCGGCCAGCGCCTTGCTCGCGGCCTTGCCCATACCGCTGGCCGCGCCCGAGACGACGGCGACCTTCGCGGAGAGGTCGAACAGGGACGGGGGCGTGATCGGCGTCATCGCGGTGATCGTCATCCTTTCAGGGTGGTGGAGGGAGCGATGCTGGGAAGGGCAACGTGTTCGGGGAGCGGGTCAGGCGAGCGGTGTCGGGGCCGGCCGGGCGTTCGCCCGCCGCTCGATCAGCCACCACGCGAGCCAGGCCATGAGCATGCCCCAGGCCATGATGCCGGCCTGCGGGCCGACGCCGAAGGCGCCTACCAGTTTCGGGGCGAAGATGCCGCCGCCGTTGGCGATCGAGTTGATCAGCGCGATCCCTGCGGCCGCAGCGGCACCGCCCAGGAACAGGGGCGGCAGCGTCCAGAACACGGGCAGCACCGCCATCATTCCGGCCTGGGCCAGGCAGAGCCCCGCGAGCCCGGCCCACGGTCCCGCCGCGCGCCAGGCGACGAGCCAGCCGACGGCCGCGACGGCGAGGGAAGCCAGTGCGACGCCGGACCGCCGGCCGGTCGCATCGGAGAGCCGGCTCACGACGAGCATCGCGACCACGGCCGTGATCTGCGGCAGCGTGGTGAGCAGGCCGACCTTCCAGTAGAGGTCGCCCGCGCCGCCACCTGCGGCGGTGATGAGCGGCTCGAACGAGTCCTTCACGAGCTTCGGCATGTAGGAGCCGGTGGCGTTGAGGCCGATCGCCACGCTCAGGTAGAGGCCGATCAAAATCCATATCCGGGTGTCGGCGAGCGCCGAGAGCTTGTCGCTGCCCCCCGCTTCCATCCGCCGACCGTCCTCCGTCGCCCGAGCGGCCTCGAGCCAGTCTCGCTCGTCCTCGGTGAGCCAGGGGGCGTCCCGCGGGCCGTCGGGCAAGACGGAGAGCACCGAAATGCCGAGCAGGACCGACGGGATGCCCTCGAGGATGAAGAGCCACTGCCAGCCGGCGAGCCCGGCGACCCCGTCCATCGAGCCCAGGATCAGCCCCGAGGCCACGTTGCCGACGATCGTGGCCAACGGGATCGCGAGCATGAACCAGGCCACCACGCGGGCCCGCAGCGCCGCGGGAAACCAGGCCGTGAGGTAGTAGATGATGCCCGGGAAGAAGCCGGCCTCGGCGATGCCCAGCAGGATGCGGGCGCCGAAGAAGCTCACGGGGCCGACCACCCACGCCGTCAGCGTCGAGACGAGGCCCCATGAGATCATGATCCGCGCGATCCAGCGCCGCGCGCCAACCCGGCGCAGGAGCATGTTGCTCGGCACCTCGAAGAGCAGGTAGCCGACGTAGAAGATGCCGTAGCCCCAGTCGATCACGCTGTCGGAGAAGCCGATGTCCTCGACCATTCCGAACCGGGCGAAGCCGACGTTCGCGCGGTCGATGCCGTTGAGCATGTAGAGCACCGCGAGATACGGGACGAGCCGCCAGATCACCTTCCGCGTCGTCTGCCGGCCGAGCGCGTCGTTCATGGCTGGGGGGCCGCCGGGGCGGGCGCGGCAGGAGCTACGAGGGCCAGGCTGCGGCCGTAGCCGCCGCGGGTGCCGGCGATCTTCACCGGCGCGAAGAGGAAGAAGGCGTCGCGGTCGGCGAGGGCGTCGAGGTCCGTGAGCATCGCGATCACGACGAGCCCGCGCGTGCCCGCCATCCAGTCGATTTCCCGCGAGATCACGGGATCGACGCCGCCGAGCGTCGGCCCGTCGGTGCCGACGCAGCGAATCCCCCGGTCGGCGAGGTAGGCCAAGGCCTCCGGCGCGACGGCCGGCCAGCCCTCGGCCGTGCCGGCCAGCGGCATCGCGAAGCAGGCCTCCTGTGCCGGGGCGGCGGGGAGTGGGCGGAGCGTCGCGTCGGTGTGCCCGGAGCGAAACAGCACGACCTCGCCGGCCCGGAACGGCCGCGTGGCCGCGTGCTGCTCCAGGAACGCCCGCGTCACGAGCGGGCTCGCCGGTCTTCCGGGGGCGAAGGCGGCCGTGCCGACCAGCTCCCGCACGTCCACCACGTGGGCCGGGCCCAGCATGCTGTCGAGCGGCGCCGCGGCGGTGCGGGCCGCCGACGTTCCCAGCGGGCCGTACCGCTTCTCGAACGCGGCCACCGCCGCGCGGATCTCCGGCTCGGCGGCGGCCAACTCCGCCCGGTCGGCCGGCAGCGCGAAGCTCGGCAGCGCGACGTGCGTGCCGGCGAACGAGTCGAACAGGTGCCCGAGGGCGAGAAACGGCCCGCGCTCCTGCGAGAATGCATTGAGCACCTTGGCGACGTAGCGCGTCCCTTCCTCGCCGGCCGACCAGCCGGGCCAGACGATCGGCAGGTTCTCGTCGAGCGTCACCGAGAGGTCGATCGCGGAGCGGGCCCTGGCCCGTGCGATCAGCGTGGCCGCGAGGGTGGGCTCGGTGACGGCCAGCAGGCGGCATTCGCCCCCCGAGCCGCCGGCGTGCTTGGCGGCGAGGATCGCCGCGAACGATCCGGTGGCGGGCAGGCTGCCGAGGTTCGTCGCGCACTCGACCCACACCATGCCCCTGGTCCCGCCGGCCCGGTGCGTGGCGACGGCGAGGTTGGGCAGCGGCCCCATGCTCGCGCCATCGCTGACCAGCGTCGTGACACCGCGGTCGGCCAGATAGGTCATCGTCTCAGGCTTGGGCGCCGCCCAGGCGGGCGCCCGGTTGCGGAGCGCCGCGGAGACGAATCGGTCGCCCGCGGGAAACGGCTTGTAATAGGCGTCGGTGTAGCCGGTGCGGAAGCAGACGATGTCGCCGGGCCCGACCGGCCGGTGCGCGATCTCCCACTCGCGCACGTGCTCGGGGCCGATCAGGAAACTCTCGCCCGGCGCGGCCTCGTCGCGATGCGCGGTGAGGTCGATGACGCAAGCCTCGCCGCAGAACTGCCAGGCCGGCACCTTCTCCCCCGTGACCGCTCCCATCGGCCCGGCCCCCGGCAGGCCCGAGTCGGGGGGTGGGATGAAGTGGGCCGGGGCGTCCCATTGGGTGCCCGTGTGCTCGTCGATCACGAGCATGTCGCGGTGGCGGCCGGTGCGGCCGAAGGTCGCGGTCGGCACGACCGCGAACGGCGTCATCCCCGTGGGCCAGAAGCAGGGGAGATCGGCGGCGACGGTGAGCGAGAGATCGGCCACCGCCGGAGCCGGCGGGTCGGCCGCCTTCGCTGCCAGGCCGCCCCCGAGCGCGAACAGGAGGGCGGCAGCGAGGCGGACACCCCCCACCGCGACGAAGCGGCTCATGACGGCACGGTCATCGAACGCATCATCATCAGTGGCGATTTTCATGGGGCGCACCCTGCACGGCCTGGCTGGCGACGCAGAACGCAGCAGATGTGACGATCCGGCGCCCCAGAGCAGGCGATCGTAAACTGTCGACACGCTTGCTACAAGGCGCCGCCCCGCCGCGCGGCGGCGGCAGGGGCGCGGAAGCCGACCGGATGGCTCTGGCCCGCACGCTCTCCGACGCTGGCTCCACTGGTTTCAGACGGATGTGGTCCGCAGGGGCCCTGAGAGC
>JBMLMS010000346.1:0-1977 GCA_049243925.1 Pirellulales bacterium | reverse complement strand
ATACGCCGGCGAGCGGGACACGGGGAGCCCGAAGCCTCCTCAACTCGTAGGCGCTCAGAAAGTTCGGCGGAGTCGGTCGGTGGGCACGCGCAGACGCAGGGAGTCGTTGAGGACGAAAGATCGCTAGGCCTGGAAGGCCGGGTCAGCACCAGCCGACGGAGGTCGGCCAAGGAACGGACGGCAGGATGCCGTGCCGTTCCGTGAAGCATCCCTCGAGCATGCCTCCCTTGGCTCCGAATGCGTGCAATTGACACCTGCCCTGCCGGCTGGCGATGCATGGCAATCGCAACGCGTGCTACACGTCGAGGTTCTTGACGTCGAGCGCGTGCCGTTCGATGAACTCGCGGCGCGGCTCTACCTTTTCGCCCATCAACACCCGAAAGAGATCATCGGCCGCCGCGGCGTCGGTCATCGTCACGCGGAGCAGCGTGCGGTTGGCCGGGTCGAGCGTCGTGTCGCGAAGCTCCTCGGCATTCATTTCGCCGAGGCCCTTGAAGCGGGTGATCGAAAGACCCTTTTCGCCGGCCCGGCGAACCGCCGTGAGCAGCCCGCGAAGATCCTCGAGGCCGATTTCATTGTCGCCGCGGCGCAGCGTGTAGCGGGCATCCTCGCTGCCGGTGCGATCCTGCGGCATGAGTGACTCGATGCCGAAGCCCATCGCCTCGAGCTCCTTGAGGCCGGCGTTGATGCTCCGCACCTCGTGGAGATCGATGACCACGAGCTGGTCGCGGCCGGTGTCGTGGGCCGTGCCGGGGGTCGCGTCTTGGGCGGCCACGGACTCCTCGATTCGACCCACGGCGAGGGTGCCCCCGGCCGCCTGTTCCTTGCCTTTCACGAACGACTCGAAGTCGTCGCGGCTGGTGAACCAGTGCTCCTCCACGCCGTAGTAGACGTGATACATCGGCAGCTTGCCCGTCTGTGCATCGCGGCGGCCGGCGTGGTCGCGAAGGCTGATGCCCCGCTTCTCGAGCGCGACGAGCGCGTCTTCGAGCCCCGCGAGCGTCCGGCAGAGCTTCTGCATCTGGTCTCCCGAGATTTCCCGGCCGTCGCCCGGTAGGAACACGCCCTCGCCGAGCCCCTGGTCGAGGAGTTGCGTCTTCATCTCCTCCTCGGTCTGCACGTAGTAGACCGTCTTCTTCGACCGCACGCGGAACAGCGGCGGCTGGGCCACGTAGACGTGGCCGGCCGCCACGAGCTGGTACATCTGCCGGTAGAAGAACGTGAGCAGGAGCGTGCGGATGTGGGAGCCGTCGACGTCGGCGTCGGTCATGATCACGACCTTGTCGTACCGGCGCTTCGTGAGATCGGCCTCGACGCCGATCCCGGCACCGATCGCCGAGATCACGCTCCGAACCTCCTCATTGGCGAGCACCTTGTCTTCACGGCTCTTGTAGGCATTGATGATCTTGCCGCGGAGAGGAAGGATGGCCTGGTATTCGCGGTGTCGGCCGCCCTCGGCACTCCCGCCGGCACTGTCTCCCTCCACGAGATAGAGCTCGCAGCGTTCGACGTCGCGGCTCGTGCAATCCCGGAGTTTGCCGGGCAGACCGCCGCCCGAGAGGGCGCCTTTCCGCTCGCGGAGCAGTTGCTTGGCCTTCTTGGCCGCCTCGCGGGCCTCGGCGGCGAGCACGCCCTTCTGCACGATCGCCTTGGCGCTCTTGGGGTTTTCCTCGAGATACTTCGCAAGAAAATCACCGACGGCCGAGTTGATGATTCCCTCCACCTCGCCATTCCCGAGCTTCGTTTTCGTCTGCCCTTCGAACTGCGGATGGGGCACCCGCACGCTGATCACCGTCGTCAGCCCCTCGCGGACGTCTTCGCCCGTCGGCACGAGATCCTTGTAGAGGCCGGTCTTCTTGCCGTAGGCGTTGAGCGCGCGGGTGAGGGCTGCGCGGAAGCCCGACACGTGGGTGCCGCCCTCCGTGGTCGAGATGTTGTTGACGTAGCTGTGGAGGCTTTCGGTGTATTCGCCGGTGT
>JBMLMS010000345.1:8824-11240 GCA_049243925.1 Pirellulales bacterium | reverse complement strand
CGGGCACCGATCCGCCGCAGGCGGATTGGTCGGGCGAAGGCGAACGTCCGGCGAGACGGTACGGGGTAACCCCGAGCCGGGTTGGGCGAGCCAGAGTTACGTCACGGCGCGACGGGCTGGAGGCGTTGCGTTTCGGCGGCGGGGGTCGTGCGGGCGAGGCCGGCGGCGCCGCCGGCGAGCATGTTGAGGTAGTCCACCGCCACGTTCATCGCCTCGTTGAAGTAGAAGTCGCGCTTCACGATCGGCCGCTTCGGGTCTTCGACCTCGGCGAGCTTCTTCTCCTCGTCCTCGGCCGCCTTGCCCTCGTTCCACTGCCGGGCGAACTCCGCTTCCACGAGCGAGATCGTCTTTTCCTGCTTCCGCTTCTCGTATTGGGCGATGTCCTTCGTGACCTTGCTGAACTCGTCGTTTTGCTGCACGCGACCGGCCGACCGGTCGCGGAGCGTCTTCAGCATGTCGTCACTCACCCGACCGCTCGACTGGAAGGTGGCCGCCGGCACCTTGTCGAAGGCGATCGCATGGTCGAGATCACCCTCGCCCACCGGCAGGTGCGTGGTCAGGCTCGGCAATTCGACGTCACTCTTCACGCCCTCGAGCTGTGTGCTCAGGCCGCCCGGACGGTAGAACTGCTGCATCGTGATCTTGATAGCGCCGAGCGACGGGGCATTCGGTAGCCGCTGGAAGAGCTGCCGCCCGAGATCGAGCAGGCTCTGCACCGTGCCCTTACCGTGGGTCGCCTTGTCGCCGATCACGAGGCCGCGGCGGTAGTCCTGGATGGCCCCGGCCACGATCTCGCTCGCGCTTGCGCTAAACTTGTTGATGAGCACCACGAGCGGGCCGTCCCACGACGTGCCCGGGTCGACGTCGTCATACTGCTGCACCCGCTTGTCGGCATCCTTGATCTGCACCACCGGACCGGTGTCGATGAACAGGCCGGTAAGCGAGATCGATTCGGGCAGCGAGCCGCCGCCGTTGTTGCGCAGATCGAGCACCACGCAATCGACGCCCTTCTGCTTGAACTCGTCGAGCAGACGCTTGCAGTCGCGGGTGCTGCTCTTGTATTCGGCCTGCCCCTGCCGGGCTCCGGCCATGTCCATGTAGAAGCTCGGCAGATTGATGACGCCGATGCGGAAAGGCGAACCGTCGGCCTTGCGGCCCTCCTCGATCACCTCGCCGCGGGCCTCGCTGTCCTTGAGCTCGATCTTCGCCCGCGTGATGTCGTAGATCTTGGGCGCGGTCTGGCCGACCGGGATCACCTTGAGCCGCACGATCGTATTGCGCTTGCCGCGGATCAGCTTCACGACTTCGTTGAGATTCATGTCGACCACATCGACCATCTCCCCCTCGGAGCCCTGGCCGACGCCCACGACGCGGTCTTTCTTCTGCAGCCGGCCGTCCTTGTCGGCCGCGCCACCCGGCACGAGTTCGGCGACGGTCGTGTAGCCGTCTTCGCCCTTCAGCGACGCGCCGATGCCGTCGAGCTGAAGCCGCATGCCGATCTCGAAGTTTTCGAGCGTCCCTGGCGACATGAAGCTCGTGTGCGGATCGAGGCTGCTCGTGAGCGACGAAAGATACGTCTCGAGGAGCTCGTCAGCCGTCATCTGATGCATGCGCTTGGCGAAGCTGCGATACCGGCGGAGCAGCTTGTCTTTCGCCTCCTCCACGGGCGTCTTCTCCATTTTCTGCACGAGCAGGTCGTACTTGATCCGCTTCCGCCAGATGTCCTCCGCCTCGCCTTCGCTGGCGGCCCACTTCGTGTCGTCGCGATCGACCACGATCGACTCGTCTTTCGTGAAGTCCTGCGGCGTGGCCAGCAGCTTCTCGATGAGCGGCAGCCGGGCGTCGACCCGCTCCAGAAACCGGTTGTAGACCTCGTAGGCGAAGCTCACGTCGCCCCGTTTCACGAGGTCGTCGAGCGAGTCGCGCTTCTGCATGAAGGCGTCGACGTCACTCTCGAGAAAGTAGACCTTCATCGGGTCGAGTGCCTCGAGGAAGATGCCAAACCAGCGACGGGCGATCTCGTCGTCGATCGGCCGACGCGTGAAGTGCTCGCGCTCGAGGTAACTGCGCACGGCGAGCGTGATCTGCCGATCGTTGGGGCCGGGCTTGGCGGCGGTCTGCTGCGTGGCAGATGCCGGCTGTGCGGCGGCGGCGGTGGGCGGCTGCTCAGCAGCGGCCGGCCTCGGCGGGCAGAGCGCCAGGCACACGGCCAGGCCTGTCAGGAGCCTCGGCAGGCTCCGCGGATCAATTGCTCCCTCTCGTCTCGGCATGCCACTCATGAATGCGTCCCGCGCACGGGCTCCTGGGTCGATCCCTGCATTGTGACACTTCGCGACGTTCGTGGCGAGATGTTTCTTTTCGGCGACGCAGGCCGCCGGAAGCATCCCTTCGGCTTACGCCTCGGGCTTCCAGATTC
>JBMLMS010000345.1:0-8724 GCA_049243925.1 Pirellulales bacterium | reverse complement strand
ATCCCTTCGGCTTACGCCTCGGGCTTCCAGATTCGGAAGCATCCCTTCGGCTTACGCCTCGGGCTTCCGGATTCAGCACACCGCTTCCGCGATGCGGGCGACGAGTGCCTCGGCCACCTCGGGCTCCGCGCCCAGCCGCGCCGCCACGAGCCACTCGACCGCCGGATGACGTTCGCCGGCCCGGGCCACGGCCGCCGCCACCTGCTCCTCGACGTGCCCACGAAACAGCAGATGCGGCTGCACGACGACCCGCTGCACGTCGGGGGCCGCGGCGGCCGCATCGAGCGCGGCGGAGAGCGATGGCCGTGCGGCGGCGACGAATCCGAGGCCGACGCGACAGGCGACGAGATCATGCGGGCAGGCGGCCACACCGGCGGCGAACGTGGCGGCCGTGAATTCGAGCAACTGGCGCGCCGCCTGCGGGTCGCTCGAACCGCGGCCGATCATCGCGACGCTCGTCTCCGCGGCAGGCACGGGCTGCCGCCCCCGCACGGCCTCGCGGCGGCGCCGGCGGGCGAGCCCGACGATCGCAGGATGGCAGCCGAGCGCGGCCGCCTGCTCCACCACGATCCCGACGGCGCGTCCGCCCGCGTCGAGCGCCTCGGGGATGTCGCGTTTGGCGTGCCCGGCCGTGAAGAGGAGCAGCGGCGCCGCGACCACTCGCCGGCAGCCGCGGGCCGCGAGGGCCGCGAGGGCATCTCCGATCGACGGCCCGATCACCTCGAGAAACCCCACCTCCACCGGCACTCCGGCAAGCATGTCGGCCACGAGCCTGCCGACGGCGTGCGTCTCGGCCGCCCCGACCGGATCGGCCGTGCCGTGCCCGACGATCACTACGCCACACCCTGGCCCGAGGCTGGCGACGACATCCTGCCGCGTCGCGACCTCCGCACCGAGGCTCCGCACCACAGGCAGGCGCGACGATGCCGAACGCGGCGCCGGATTCGTCACGGCCGGCTGCTCCCGGCCGCTGCCCGCGGCAGGAGCATGGCGACGACGAGCAGCGTGGCCACGGCCACCGCGTAGGGCAGCGTGCGCGACGGGTGGAGCGTGAACAGGAGCGACCCGGCGAACGGCCCGAGGATCCTGCCGAGCGACGCGAACGATTGATTGACGCCGAGCACCTCCCCCTGCCGTGCCGGATCGGCGTGCTTCGAGATCAACGCCGACACCGATGGATTCACGAACGCGAAGCCGGCCACGGCCGCGGCAGACGCCGCATAAAAGAGCCAGCGGAGCGGCGCCGACACCGCCTGCCCCGCCACGATGTCACGGTGCACGAGCCAGGCGTCCACGCCGATGGCGGCCATGCCGACCACGAGCACCACGAGCCCCGTGCCGAGCAGGCGGGTCTCGGAAAGCCGCTTGGCCAGCGGCCGGTAGAGTCCTCCGGCCACCATCAGCACCGCTCCGATCCCGGCAAACAAGAGAAAGTTTCCGTCATCGCTCATGCCGAAGCCCTCCTTCGTGAACCGCGCGAGCGTGGCTTCGAAATTGGCGAAGGCGAAGATCGACAGAAAATAGATCAGCACGAGCGCCCCGACGGCCGGCAGCGCGAGCACGCCGGCGGTCCGCGAGAGGCTGAAAAACTCTTTCGCGGCGCGGGAGTCGGGCCGGCGGGTCTCGCGAAACACGGTGACGGCGATCAAGAGCGCCACAAACGAGAGCAGCGAGGCGAGCGCTCCCACGCCCCAGGGCTGGCGGGCGAAGAGTGCGAGGCCGAAATAGGCGATCAGCGGGCCGAGCGTGAAGCCCGCGCCGAAGGCGATCCCGATCAGCGCCATGCCACGGGCTCGGTTCTCGGGCGTCGTGCAGTCGGCGATCACCGCCGCGGCCGTCCCCACGCTGGCCCCGGCAATGCCGGCGCCGATTCGGGCGAGCATCATCAGGCCCAGCGCCAGCCGCGCCCGCTCCGGCGGCAGCGTGACGGCGTAGCCGTAGAGGGCATAGAACACGACCGACCCCACGAGGCTCAGGATCAGCATCGGCCGCCGCCCCACCCGGTCGGAGAGCCGGCCCCACACCGGGCTGAAGAGAAACTGCATCAGCGAGAAGACCGAGAACAATAGACCGATCACGATGCCGCCGGCCAGCGGAGAGAGCTCGAGAGCCGCCAGGTAGGGCTCGGCCTGCCGCGGCATCACCGGCAGCACGATGCCGAAGCCGAGCAGGTCGATGAAGACCGTGAGAAAGATCACGAGGAGGGCGCTCCGCGGCGGGCCGGCGGCCGGAGAACTCGACGGCGATGGGTCGCTGGCCATGCGGAATGCTGCCCTCGAACTGCTAGAATCGGTCCATGCACGATCGCCGACGAAACGCCGAAGACGACCGGCCTGTAGAGGCCATGAGCGTTTCAGAGGTCACCGCCCGCGTCAAGCAGGTGATCGAGACGGGCTTTGCCGATGTGTGGGTGGCGGGTGAGGTGTCGAACCTCGTGCGGGCCTCGTCGGGGCATCTGTATCTGTCGCTCAAGGACGACGGCGCGATCCTCAAGGCGGTCGTGTGGCGCGGCACGGTTCCCACGCTCGCGATCGAGCCGGCCGATGGGCTCGAAGTGATCTGCCATGGCCGTCTCGAGGTCTACCCTCCCCGCGGCTCCTATCAGCTCACGATCGACCGGCTCCACGCCGTCGGCACCGGCACCCTCGAAGCCCGGCTGCGAAAGCTGCACGCGGCGCTCGAGCTCGAAGGGGTGTTTCTGCCTGAACGCAAGCGTCCGCTCCCCGCATTCCCCCGCCGTGTCGCCGTGGTCACGAGCCCGAGCGGGGCTGCGGTCGCCGATTTTCTGGAAGCGTTTCGCAGCCGGTGGCGGGGTTGCGAACTGCTCGTCGTGCCCTCGCGGGTGCAGGGGGCCGGCGCGGCGGAGGAACTCGCCGCGGCGCTCGCCCTCGTGGCACGGATCGTGCCCGCGGTCGATGTCGTGGCGCTCGTCAGGGGCGGAGGCAGCCTCGAAGACCTGTGGTCGTTCAACGAAGAGGTGCTCGTGCGGGCGGTCGCCGCTTCGCCGATTCCGATCGTGTCGGGCGTGGGGCACGAGATCGACGTGTCGCTGTGCGACCTCGCCGCCGACGTCCGGGCCCTCACACCGACCGATGCCGCGATCCGGATCGCCCCCGACCAGGCTCAGGTGACGGCGGCCCTCGGCGGGTTTGCGGCGCGGATGCAAAGCGGGCTCGCCCGCCGCGCGGAAATGGCCCGCGAGCGGCTCGGCCAATTCGCCCGATCACGCATCCTCGCCGACCCCACGCGGCTCGTCACGGAGCGGCGCTCGCTCGTCGCGGAGCGGGCCGCGCGGCTCGAACGGCTGGCCCGCGCCGCTGTGGACCGGGCCGGCGAGCGGCTGCGGGCCGGGGTCGCCCGGCTCGACGCCGGCAGCCCGCTCAAACTGCTCGCCCGGGGCTACTCGGTCACCACGTCGGCAGGGACAACCGCGCCGCTGACCTCGATCGCCACGCTGGCGGCTGGCACCACGATCGTCACGCAGCTCGCCGACGGCCGGCTCACGAGCACGGTCACATCGATCGATTCGACTCCGATCGCCACGCAGGAAAGGATCTCGCGCCATGCCAGCCCCCAGTGACACCACGCCCGCAAACTCGCCGCAGCCACCCTCGTTTGAAGACGGGCTCACGCAACTCGCCGACATCGTCAATCGCCTCGAAGGAGGCGGCCTGGGGCTTACCGAATCGATCGCGGCCTACGAGCGCGGCGTGGTGATTCTGCGCGGCCTGCACGAGGAACTCGCCCGCGCGGAAGAACGGATTCGCGTGCTTACCGCGGTCGACGACGAGGGGCGGCCGACGACCGAGCCGTTTGCCGATGCACACGACGGCACGCCGGCCGACCTGCCGGGAAACAGCGGCGGCGAACGGGTGGGCCGGAGGTCGGCAGCGCGGGCGGCCTCGCCACGGAAGGCCACCCGATCACAGACGCTCCCCGGGATGGACGATTCCTCGGCCGAAGCCTAGACTTTTCAGGGTTCTTCCGATCCTCTGCGGGGCCCGATCATGGCAGGCTGCCCGGTGTCTCCCGGCAGCCTGGCGCCCGGCAGTCAGTCCACGCTTCTCGGGCCCGACATGTCTGCTTCCGTGGCGTTGCCGATTACCCGCTCCCTCGACGAAGTGCGCGAGTTCGTCGAACCTCGGCTCGAAGCGGCCCTCGACCTGTCCGGTGAAGCGGCGCCGCGGCTCGTGGCGGCGATGCGGCACGCCCTCCTCGCGCCGGGCAAGCGCCTGCGGCCGGCGCTCGTGCTCTGGGCGGCCGACGCCTGCGGCGGCTCCTGGGCCGACGCTGCCGGCGCGGCGATCGCCGTCGAGATGATCCACGCCTACTCGCTCGTTCACGACGATCTCCCGGCGATGGACGACGACGATCTGCGCCGCGGCCGGCCCACCTGCCACAAGGCCTTCGACGAGGCCACGGCGATCCTCTGCGGCGACGCCCTCCAGGCCCTCGCATTCGAGACGCTCGCCCGCGAGATGCCGCCGGCCACCGCGGCCCGCGGCTGCCTCGTGCTCGCCCGGGCAGCGGGTGCCGAGGCGCTCGTGGGAGGCCAGGCCGACGACCTCGCGGCCGAACGCGGCTGGATCGCCGACATGACGGCTGCTCCGGCTGACGACCAGGTGGCCTGGCTCGAGCGCATCCATCGCCGCAAGACCGGCGCGCTGTTTCTCGCCGCGCTCGAGCTCGGCGGCCTCGCGGCGGGCGCGTCTTCCGCCCAGCTCGCCATACTCGCCGCCTACGGCCGGGCCTTCGGGCTCGCCTTCCAGATCGCCGACGACATCCTCGACGCCGAAGGCGATGAAGTCACGATGGGCAAGCGCGTCGGCAAGGACGCCGGCCGCGGCAAGCTCACCTTTCCGACGATCGTGGGCCTCGAGGAGAGCCGGAGCCGGGCCGTGGCGCTCGCCGTCGAGGCGGCCGAGGCCGTGCACGGGCTCGGTGGCCGGGCCGCCACACTCGAGGCGCTGGCACGCTGGATCGTCGCCCGCGATCATTGACGACCACCGCAAAGGACGCCCCATGGCCGACATCCTCCCTTCCATCATCTCGCCTCGCGATCTCGCCGGGCTGTCGATCGAACAGCTCGAGCAACTCGCCGCGGAGATGCGTCGGGCCCTCACCGAGGTGGCGGCGACGCGCACCGCCCACTTCGCCTCGAACCTTGGCGTGGTCGAGCTCTGCCTCGCGTTGCATCGCGTCTTCGACTTCAGCCGCGATCGCCTCATCTGGGACACGGGCCACCAGATCTATCCCCACAAGCTGATCACGGGCCGGTTCGGCCGGTTCGGCACGATCCGCACGAAGGGCGGCCTGATGGGCTACCCGAATCCCGACGAGAGCCCCTACGACCTGTTCATGACCGGCCACGCCGGTTCGAGCGTCTCGACGGCGCTCGGCCTCGCCAGCGGCGACGACCTGCTCGGCCAGGGCGACCGCCATTCCGTGGCCGTGATCGGCGACGGCGCCCTGCCGTCGGGCATCGTGTTCGAGGCGCTCAACAACGCCGGCTTCCTCAAGAAGCGGCTGCTCGTGATCTTGAACGACAACAAGATGTCGATCTGCCCGCGGGTGGGCGCACTCGCCGAGTATCTCGACACGGTCCGCACGAACCCCTGGTATCGCGGCTTCAAGCAGCAGGCCGGCGAGCTCATCAAGGGCGTGCCGGTGGTGGGCGAACAGATGGAGCGGATGCTCGGCAAGGCGAAAGATTCGCTCAAGGCCACGCTCCACGGCGGCATGCTTTTCGAGGCGCTCGGCGTGCGGTACTTCGGCCCGGTCGAGGGACACTCGCTGCCAAACCTGATCCGCTATCTCGAGCTCGTGAAAAACGAAGAGGGCCCAGTGCTCCTGCACGTGCTCACCGAAAAGGGCCACGGCTTCAAGCCGGCCGAGGCTGATCCTGTCTTCTTCCACACGCCGGCGCCATTCGAGTGCGACGACGATGACTGCATCGTGTCGATCAAGAAGTCGTCGGCGAAGGCCTACACCGACGTCGCGAGCACCGCGATCGGGGCCTGCATGCGGCGGGATCCGAAGGTCACGGTGCTCACGGCGGCGATGTGCCAGGGCAACAAGCTCGAGCCGGTGCGCGAGGAATTTCCCGATCGGTTCTTCGACGTCGGCATCTGCGAGTCGCACGCGGTGGCGTTCGCGGCCGGTCAGGCCAAGGTCGGCTGCCGGCCGATCGTCGACATTTACAGCACGTTTCTCCAGCGGTCGTTCGACCAGATCTTCCAGGAGGTCTGCCTGCAGAATCTGCCGGTGGTGTTCATGCTCGATCGCGCCGGGCTCACCGGCCCCGACGGCCCCACGCACCACGGCGGCTTCGATCTCGGCTACCTGCGGCTGTTCCCGAACATGGCGGTGCTCGCCCCCGGCGACGAGCACGATCTCGTGGCGATGCTCGACTGGGCCCTCGAACAGCCGGGCCCCGTGGCCATCCGCTACCCCAAGACCGTGGTCGAACGACACGAAGGCCCCCGGGCCCCGATCGTCACGGGCCGCAGCGAGCCGCTCGTGGAGGGCGCCGACGGACTGATTCTCGCCTGCGGCACGCTGCTCGGTGCCGCCCTCGACGCGGCCAAGCGGCTGCGTGACGAGGGACTCGAGGTGGGTGTGATCAACGCCCGGTTCGTGAAGCCGCTCGACACCCAGGGCATCCTCGAACGGATCGAGGCTGCACCGTGGGTGGTGACCGTCGAGGAAAACGCCCTGCCCACGGGCTTCGGGAGCGCCGTGCTCGAGGCCGTAAGCGATGCCCGGCTCGCGTGCGGCCCGATCGTGCGGCTCGGCCTCCCCGATCGGTTCGTGGAACACGGCGAACGCGGCGAACTGCTCGCCGAGCTGGGCCTCGATGCCGCGGGCATCGCGTCCACCTGCCGGGGGCTCGCCCAGGCTGTCCGGCCTCTGTCGCACACGGTGTCGACGAGCGCCCGATGCCCATGAGCGGCGTTTCCGGCGGCCCGATACAGTCGCGGCTTCGCCCGGGGCAGCCCGCCCCGGCCGGCCTGACGGTGCTGGTCGTCGGCCCCGCGGGGCTCGCCGGAGTCGACACCGAGGCCCGGCGCATCGAACGACTGCTCACCGGGCACGGCCACGCCGTGAGCGTGCGGCTGGCGGCCCGCGACACGTGGGGAGAGAACGGCTCTCACTCCGACACCGCAGGCGGCGTCGATCTCGTGGTGGTGCTCGGCGGCGACGGCTCGATCCTGCGCACGGCCCGCTGGATGGGCTACGACCAGGTGCCCGTCCTCGGCGTCAATCTCGGCACGCTCGGCTTTCTGGCCGCCTGCGGGCCCGCGGAAACCGACGCCGCCCTCGCTGCGATCGCTGCCGGCCGCTTCCGCTGCGTCGACCACTTGATGTTCGAGTGTGAAGTGACTCGGGGCGGCGCGGTGATCCACCGTGAGCTCGGCCTCAACGAGACGTCTCTGTTGGCCGGCCCACCCTTCGCGATGATCGAGATCGCCCTCCACGTCGACGGTGAGCTCGCCACCACCTACCGGGCCGACGGCCTGATCGTGAGCACGCCGGTGGGCTCGACGGCCTACAACCTCTCGGCGGGCGGGCCGATCGTCCGCAAAGACCTCGACGCCTTCGTATTCACGCCGCTCAATCCCCACACGCTCACCATTCGCACCGTCGTGGACTCGGCAAGCCGGTTGTACGAACTGGCCGTGTCGCGGCCCAACGCGGGCTCCGCCTGCGTCGTCGACGGCCGCGTCGTCACGGGGCTCGTCGCGGGCGACCGCGTGTCGATCCGCCGCGCCACGCCTCGGTTCACGCTCGTGGAAACCGCGCAGCACGGCTACTACCGCACGCTGCGGGAGAAGCTCGAATGGAGCGGCGGCCTCCGGGGCGCGGGCGGCCGCCCCTCGGCGAGCCCCGAGGCGTCATGAGGCTGTTCGGCACCCTCGTCGTCGTCACCGCATGCTGCCTCGCGGTCCGATCCACACCCGCTGCCGACGGCGTCACGCTCCGCTATCGGTTCGAGCCGGGCGAAACGATCGAAATGGACGTGGCCCACCGGGCCCTCACCGAAACGACGATCGGCGCCACGAAACAATCGGTCGAGACAGCCACCGACTCGACGAAGATCTGGACCGTCGTGGCCGTCGATGCCGACGGCCATGCGACGATCGAACACTCTGTGGGCGATGTCACGATGACGTCGCGCACGAGCGACAAGGGAGAGACGCGCTGGAGCAGCCGCGACCCGGGCCCCGTGCCGCCCGACTACGAAGCGGTGACGCAGAGCCTCGGCGTGCCGCTCTCGCGGGTCGAGGTCGACACGACGGGCCGCGTGCTCTCGCGGCGCGATTTCAAGCCCACGCCGCCGTCGAGCACCGGCGACCTGATGGTCGTGCCGCTCCCCGACGAGCCCGCCTCGGAGGGCACCGAGTGGACGGTGCCGCAGGAAGTCGTCGTGGAAGTGCCGAACGGCCCGCGCAAAGCCGTGAAGACCCGCCTCCGCTACCGAGTCGACGCCCTCCGCGACGGCGTGGCCACGATCCACGTCGACACCACCGTGCTCACGCCGCTCGACGACCCGCGGCTCGAGGCCCGGCTGCTCGAACGGATCTGGGATGGCGAGATCGAGTTCGACGTGGCCCGCGGCCGACTCCTCCGCCGCTCGACGGGCGTCGACCGCCGCGTCGTCGGCTTCAGCGGCCCCGAATCGAGCGTCCGCTACAAGGCGAGCCTCGAAGAGCGGCTGCAGTA